>JBBSMH010000072.1:0-8343 GCA_038233275.1 Sphingomonadales bacterium
AAGGAATATGCGATGCTCGAACTGCTTTCGCTGCGCAAGGGCACCACGCTGACCAAGGAAATGTTCCTCAACCATCTCTATGGCGGGATGGACGAACCCGAACTCAAGATCATCGACGTCTTCATCTGCAAGCTGCGCAAGAAACTCTCTCATGCGTGCGGCGGCCAGAACTATATCGAAACCGTCTGGGGCCGCGGCTATGTGCTGCGGGATCCGGGCGAGGAACAAGAGGCCGCCTGATTTCCTGATTCCAATCTCCTGGACGGGACAGCGAGAGCGCCCGGGGCCTTCCAGCCCCGGGCGTTTTTGCCTATGCGCCCTGCCCCATGACCGCGTTCAAGCCAGGCGATCCGACCACGCTCAACCGGCTATACGGGAGGAGCCAGGGCAAGCCGCTGCGGGCGGGGCAGAAGAAGTTGGTTGAAAACCTTCTGCCGCAAATCGCAGTACACCCTGATGGACCGGTTACGGCGCCGCTTCTGTTCGGCGACGAGCGACCCTTGCATTTCGAGATCGGTTTCGGCGGAGGCGAGCACCTCGCCTATCGCGCCGACCTGCTGCCCGATCATGGCTTCATCGGGGCCGAACCCTATTTGAACGGCGTGGCGCAGGCCCTCGTGCAGATCGAGGACGAACACCTCGCCAATATCCGTCTCCACCATGGCGATGCGCTCGGAGCCCTGGCGCGCGTTCCCAATGGCTCCCTGACGATGCTCTACCTGCTCCATCCCGATCCCTGGCCGAAGAACAAGCACGCCAAGCGGCGCATGATGAACGAGGGGCCGCTGCGGATGTTCGCCGACAAGCTCAAGCCCGGCGGTGAGTTCCGCTTCGGTACCGATCATCCGGTCTATCTGCGCCACGCGCTGATGGTGATGCGGCGCTTCGCTGGCGAATTCGAATGGCTCGTGGAAGGCCGGGCGAGCTGGGAAAAGCGACCCTCAGGCTGGTGCGAGACGCGCTACGAACACAAGGCGCGCACCCAGATGGGCCATGAAGTGTGGTATTTCCGCTTCCGCAGGAAGTGAACCCTCAGCCTAGCCCACCACTCCCGCGCTCGCCAAGACGGCCAGCGTCAGCAAATCGGGCGCGATTGCGGTCATCGGGGCGATCTGGACGGGCTTCTCCATTCCGATCAGCATCGGCCCGATAGTGGCATTGCCCGCCAGCTCCCGCAGCAGCTTGGCCGAGAGATTGGCCGATTGCAGGCCCGGCATGATCAGGACATTGGCGGGCCCCGACAGGCGGCTGAACGGGTAAAGCTTCATCACCCTGGAATTGAGCGCCGCGTCCGGGGCCATCTCGCCCTCATATTCGAAACCCGGGTCCTCTGCGTCGAGGATCGCCACGGCGTCGCGGATGTTGGTGAGCCACTGGCCGGAAGGGTTGCCGAAGGTCGAGAAGGATAGAAAGGCGACGCGCGGGTCATGCCCCAGTCGCCGCGCCACCGCCGCGGTCTCACGCGCGATATGCGCCAGTTGCTCGGCGCTCGGGCGCTCGTTGATCGTGGTGTCGGCAAGGAAGGTCGTGTGATTCTTGCCGATCATCAGATGGATGCCGAACGGTATTGCGCCCGGCGCCGGGTCGAGCACTCGCCCCACTTCACGCGCAGTCTGGCTGAAAGTGCGTGTCAGTCCGGAAATCATCCCGTCGCCGTGGCCCAGTGCAACCAGCAGCGCGGCGAAGACGTTGCGCTCCTGGTTGACCATCCGGGCGACGTCGCGCTCGGTGTAGCCGCGCCGCTGGAGCCGCTTGTATAGATAATCGACCATCGCCGGCACCTTGTCCGACACTTTCGAATTCTCGATGAGGAAGCTGTCGGGATCCTCGACAGAAAGTTCGACCAGTTTCTCGCGAACCTTTTCGGTTCGTCCGACCAGGATCGGCTCGCCATATCCGAAATCGCGGAACTGGATCGCGGCGCGCAAGACCACTTCCTCTTCCGCTTCGGCGAACACCATCCGTTTGGGATTGGCTTTCGCCAGTTCGTAAATATTGGTGAGCGCGGCGGTGGTCGGATTGAGCCGTGCCTTGAGCTTGTGCCGGTATTCGTCGAAATCCTCGATCGGCGCGAGCGCCACGCCCGAATCCATCGCCGCCTTCGCCACCGCCGAGGAAACCACCTCGATCAGCCGCGGATCGAACGGGGCGGGGATGATATAGTCCTCGCCGAACTGATGGCTGACGCCATAGGCCGCCGCCACCTCTTCGGGCACCCGCTCGCGCGCCAGCTTGGCGATGGCCTGCGCCGCGGCGACCTTCATTTCCTCGTTGATCGTGGTCGCCTGGACGTCGAGCGCCCCGCGGAAGATGAAAGGGAAGCCGAGCACATTGTTGACCTGGTTGGGATAATCGCTCCGCCCGGTGGCGATAATCGCATCGGGGCGCACGGCCTTGGCCTCCTCGGGCATGATCTCGGGCACCGGATTGGCCATGGCGAAAATGATCGGCTTGTCCGCCATTTTCGCAATCCATTCGGGCTTGAGCGCCCCCGCCGCCGACAGGCCGAGAAAGATGTCCGCCCCGTCCAACGCTTCCTCCAGGCTGCGCGCTTCAGTCGGCACCGCATGCGCGCTTTTCCACTGGTCGATATTTTCGCGGCCCGGATAGATGGGGCCCGAACGGTCGCACACGATCACGTTTTCGTGCGGAACGCCGACCGATTTTATCAGCGCGGTGCAGGCAAGCGCGGAGGCGCCCGCGCCATTGACCACCATTCTGACCTTCTTGAGATCGCGGCCGGTCAGCCGGCAGGCGTTGATCAGCCCGGCGGTAGCGATGATCGCGGTGCCATGCTGATCGTCGTGCATCACCGGAATGTTCATCCGTTCGCGCAGCGCCTGTTCAATGATGAAGCATTCGGGCGCGGCGATGTCTTCGAGGTTGATGCCGCCGAAGGTCGGCTCCATCAGCGCTACCGCCTCGATGAACTTTTCGGGATCTTCGGTATCGAGTTCGATATCGATCGAATCGACATCCGCGAAGCGCTTGAACAATACCGCCTTTCCTTCCATCACCGGCTTGGAGGCGAGCGCTCCGAGGTTGCCGAGGCCGAGTATCGCCGTGCCGTTGGAAATCACCGCGACGAGGTTGGAGCGCGCGGTGTAGCGCGCCGCGCAGGACGGGTCCGCGGCGATCGCCTCGACCGGGGCAGCGACTCCGGGCGAATAGGCCAGGCTCAGATCGCGCTGGGTCGCCATGGGCTTGGAGGCGACGATCTCGATCTTACCCGGGCGGATCGTCTCGTGATAGAACAGCGCCTCGCGCGTGGTGAATCCGGTCTGCTTTTCCTCGGCCATGGCCTGCCTCTTTTCTGCTTGCTACCGGCCCTAACGCGCCCAGCAACCAAGCGATAGGGGAAAGGCGGCGCGGCGAAGGTTGCCCGAATCGATGCGCAACGGGCACTCAGGAACGGCATGGCCGGCAAAACGACCCCGATGATGGAGCAGTATCTGGCGCTCAAGCGCGAGGCGGGCGAGGCGCTGTTGTTCTATCGCATGGGCGACTTCTTCGAGCTGTTTTTCGACGACGCGAAGCGGGCTGCGTCGGTGCTCGACATCGCGCTGACCAGCCGCGGAGAGCACGATGGCGAGCCGGTGCCGATGTGCGGCGTGCCGGTGCATTCCGCCGAAGGCTATCTGGCGCGCCTGATAAAGGGCGGTTGCCGCGTCGCCATCGCCGAACAGACCGAGACGCCCGAACAGGCGAAGGAACGTGGCGGTTCGAAAGCGCTGGTGGCGCGGGACATCGTCCGCTTCGTGACCGCGGGAACGCTGACCGAGGAAGCGCTGCTCGATCCACGCGCGGCGAACCGGTTGGTGGCTGTCGTGCCGCTGCGAGAGGCCGTGGGCCTCGCCACCTGCGACATCTCCACGGGCCGGATGGAGCTGGAAGAATGTGCTCACGACAGCGTGGATGCGGCGCTTGCGCGGCTCGGCGCCAGCGAAGTGATCGCGCCCGAAGATTGGGATGATGCGCCGGACGGGGCAATTCTTCGCGCTCGTGCCACCTTCCGCAGCGAAGACGGCGAAGCGAGGCTGAAGGAGATGCACGGCCTTGCCACGCTGGATGGCTTGGGAGATTTCTCGCGCCCGATGCTGGCGGCGGCCGGCGGGCTGGTCGCCTACCTCGAACACGTCGGGCGCGGAACATTGCCTTTCCTCCTGCCCCCAGTCGCTCGCAGCGGCACAGCGCACCTTGCCATGGATGCAGCGACGCGCAGCAGCCTCGAAATCCTCGAAACCCAGCAAGGTGGGCGCTCGGGGAGCCTCTGGGCAACCCTCGACCGCTGCTCCACCGGTGCAGGATCGCGGCAGTTGGCGGAAGATCTGGCGGCACCCCTTGCCAAGCATTCCGCGATCGAAGCGCGGCTGGCGGCGGTGCGCCATTTCCACGCCGATCCGCTATTCCGATCCGACGCCCGCAATATGTTGCGCGCGATCCCCGATATCGGGCGCGCTCTGGGCAGGATCGTGGCGGGGCGAGGCAGCCCGCGAGACCTGGGGCAAGTCCGCGATGGCTTGAACGAAGCGCGGCGGCTGCTGGGCCTGTGCCAGTCCAGCGAAGATCTGCCCGAACTACTCGCTCGGATGGCGCGGGCGCTGGGCGGCCACGGCGCGCTGACCGACCTGCTCGAGCGTGCCTTGGTGCCATCCCCGCCAACCGAACGCGCCCAAGGTGGTTTTATCGCCGAAGGTTACGACCATGCGCTCGACGATTTGCGCCAGACCCGGGGCAATGCCCGCCGGGCGATCGCTGCGCTCGAAGCCGGATATCGCGAAGAGACAGGCATCCCTTCCCTCAAGGTCAAGCACAACAAGGTTCTCGGCTATTTCATCGAGGTTCCGGCAAAGCACGGCGACAAGCTGATGGCGGCGGACAGCGGTTTCACCCATCGGCAGACGATGGCGGGAGCGGTGCGGTTCAACTCCATAATGCTGCACGAGGAAGCGACGCGAATCGGGGAAGCCGGCGCACGCGCACTCGCTGCCGAGGAATCGCATTTCGAAGAACTGGCCGGCGAGGTGATCGCCGCGCGCGAAGCAATCGCCGCCACCGCCGATGCGCTGGCTCGAATCGACGTTTGCGCGGCGCTCGCCGAGCGAGCCGCCGAGGGTGATTGGTGCCGGCCCCAGATGCTCGAGGAGAACTGCCTCGAGATCACCGGCGGCCGGCACCCGGCGGTCGAGGCAGCGCTTGCCAAGACAGGCGAGCGCTTCGTCGCCAACGATTGTGCGCTCGGGCCCGACGACCGGTTGTGGCTGATCGGCGGGCCGAACATGGGCGGCAAATCCACCTTCCTGCGGCAGAACGCGCTGATCGTGTTGCTCGCCCAGGCGGGAAGTTTCGTACCCGCGCAGGCCGCGCGGATCGGCATGGCGGATCGCCTGTTCAGCCGCGTCGGTGCATCGGACAATCTTGCGCGAGGGCGCTCCACCTTCATGGTCGAGATGATCGAGACTGCGGCAATCCTCTCTCAGGCGACAGAGCGCAGTTTCGTGATTCTCGACGAGGTCGGTCGTGGGACCTCGACCTATGATGGGCTCGCGCTGGCCTGGGCGGTGGTGGAGGCGGTGCACGAGAAGCTCCGCTGCCGCTGCCTGTTCGCCACCCACTACCATGAGCTCGCTCGCCTTGCCGAAAGCTGCGAGGCGCTGAGCCTCCATCACTTCCGCGCGCGCGAATGGAAGGGCAATCTCGTGCTGCTCCACGAGATTGCCAACGGCGCGGCCGACCGCAGCTATGGCCTCGCGGTGGCCAAGCTGGCCGGGGTCCCGCCGCAGGTGGTTCAGCGCGCCCGCGCGGTGCTCGATAAACTTGAGAAGGGGCGCGCCGATACTGGCGGGCTGGCGGCGGGCTTGGGCGATCTGCCGCTGTTTGCCGCAAGCGCCGTCGCCGACGAAGTGCCACGGGACGGTCTGCGAGAGCGTCTCGAAACGCTCGATGTCGATGCACTTTCGCCGCGCGAAGCGCTCGAAGCCCTGTATGAGCTCAAGCGCTTCACACAGCACGACGGGCAATGAGAGTTGCGCCGTCGGGCGACTTAAATATAGCTAGCGAGTATGGCGCAGGACGATCCGAAAACCGACGGGGACAGGGATCCCAGCACCGAATGGGCCGAGGATCGCACCGATTGGGCGGAAGACCGCACGATCCTTGCCGCCGAGCGCACCTTCGCCGGCTGGATGCGGACTGCCTTTGCCGCGATCGGGATCGGTCTCGCCTTCCGCGCGATTTTCGGCGAGCTCCAGCCGCCGTGGCTGCCCAAGGCGATCGCCACCATGTTTATCGCTTTCGCCGCGGTCTTTGCGATCGGCGCCGAACGCCGCACCTGCAAGACGCTCGCGCGCCTCACTACGCACGCGGTGGACGCGCCGGACATGCCCAACATCCGCTGGATCGCCTGGTCGGTCGCAGCGGGAGCGTTAATCCTGATCGCCGGCCTGTGGGTTCTGAACGACGGGGGCATCGCGCCCGACGCAAATGCTCCGGCTCAAAATGCTCCGGCTCAGGGGATCGAAAACCCAGCGCCTTAAGCGGGTTCAGGTCCCGTCGCCCCGGAGGCCATCGGGCTTGTTGTCCTTGCCGTATTTGTCCACGTTGTCGTCGTGGTTGGGCTCACCGGCATAGGCATCCATGTCGATCCGGCCCGAACTTTCCATGTCGCGCATGCGATCGATCGTGTCCTGCGCCGAACCGCCCAGCCCGCCCGGCGTGTTGGCGCTTTTCTCACTTTGGGTCGGGCTGTCGGTTGCAGGCGTCAGGCCGCGCGCGTCCTCGGCGACTTGCTGGGCCTGGCTGCGATGATCGTCCTGCTCGTCATTGTGCGTTTCGGGCGCGAGGCTCGCCTGGCGCGCCTCCTGGCTCTCGGGCTTGTCAGTCATTGGTCGTTCTCCTTCACCGACCAACGGATGCCCGCACGCGGCGTTCCTAGCGCGTGGGCTCCGGTTCCTCGCCCGAATAGTCGTAAAAGCCCCGTTCGGTCTTGCGCCCGAGCCAACCCGCTTCGACATATTTCACCAGCAGCGGCGCGGGGCGGTATTTGGTGTCGCGGGTGGTCTTGTAGAGCACCATGATGATGTCGAGACAGGTGTCGAGCCCGATGAAATCGGCAAGCTGCAACGGCCCCATGGGATGGTTGAGGCCGAGCCTCGCGCCCTTGTCGATATCCTCGATCCCCGCAGTGCCCTGCCCGAGGAGAAAGACCGCCTCGTTGATCATCGGCAGCAAGATGCGGTTGACCACGAAGCCGGGCTCGTCCTGGCTCAGCACCACTTGCTTGCCCAGGCTCTCGGCACAGGCCGCGGTCCGCGCGGTGGTCTCCTCGCTGGTCGCAAGACCGGGAATGACCTCGATGAGCTGCATCGCGGGTACAGGGTTGAAGAAGTGCAACCCGATGAAGCGCGACGCATCGGGGGAATGATTGGCCATTCGGGTGATCGGGATAGAACTGGTGTTGGACGCCATGATTGCGTCTTCGCGCAGCATTTCGCCCGCCTTCTCGAAGATCGCCTGCTTGACCGCTTCCTTTTCCGTTGCCGCCTCGATTATCAGATCGGCACCGGCCATGGGTGCATAATCGGGCACCGGCCTGATGCGCTTGAGCGCGGCTTCGGCCTCCGCTTTCTGGATTTTCCCGCGCTCGACCAGACGGTCCATCGCATTGCTGATCTTCGCAACCGACTGTTCGGCCGTGACGAGGTCCACATCGGCGAGCAACACCTCAATGCCGTGGGCGGCGACCGTCTGTGCGATTCCCGAGCCCATCTGGCCAGCGCCGATAACGGCCACCGTCTTAATCATCGATTTCTTCCTTGGTACGTGCAGCAAAACGCGCGTGTCTAGCGGCGCGCCGATGGACTGGCAGCTTTGCGCTCAGTGGCTCTGTCCCGGAACCCATTTGACGTCGGCCTTGCCGCCATCATTCGCCAGCCGCGCCGCGACGAAGAGGTAGTCGGAGAGACGGTTGATATAGGCGAGCGCTTGCGGGTTGACCGCCTCCGCCTGCGCCAGCGCAGTCATCGCGCGCTCCGCGCGGCGGGTCGCGGCGCGCGCGAGATGGAGCCGGGCCGCGCCCTCGCTTCCCCCGGGAAGCACGAAGCTCGTTAACGGTTCGAGTTGCGCAGTGGCCTCATCGATCGCCTGTTCGAGCCATACGACTTGCGCCGGGACGACCCGCAGCACCATCTCCGAAGGCGGGAAATCGCTCCCGTCTGCGGCAGGAGTGGCAATGTCCGCGCCCAGATCGAACAGATCGTTCTGAATGCGCGATATCGCCGCCGAAAAATCGCCTCGCGCCAAGGTAGCGGCGGCGAACCCGACCGCGCTGTTGGCCTCGTCCAC
>JBBSMH010000073.1:0-8339 GCA_038233275.1 Sphingomonadales bacterium
CACGGGAACCGACCCGGTGCTCCAGGAGCCCAAGGCGGAGACGGTACCGACCGTGGCGATCGCCGAGCCGGTCGGCTGGGGCGAGGGCGAGGCGCCTACGCCAGCCGCCGGCCTTGCGGTCGGACGGTTTGCCGAGGGGCTCGATCACCCGCGCACGATCCAGGCCCTGCCCAATGGCGACATCCTGGTGGCGCTGACGGGCAAGCCTGCGGGGAAGGCGCCCGAGGCGGAGAGCGGCTTGATGCTCAAGATCCGCGACTGGATCGCGGGGGTGCTGATGGGGCGCGCAGGCGCGAGCGGCGATCCGGCGAACGAGATCGCGTTGCTGCGCGACGCGGATGGCGACGGCCGAGCCGAAGAGCGCTTCACGCTCGCCGACAATCAGCTTGCTTCCCCCTCGGGCATGGCGTGGCATGACGGCACGCTCTACATCGCCAATCACGACGAGGTCCTGGCCTACCCCTACCAGCTCGGTGACACGACACTCCAAGGCGAGCCGCGCAAGCTGATGGACCTCGCGCCCAGGGGCAATCACTGGATGCGCAATCTCGCAATAAGCGATGACGGAACAAAGCTCTATGTCGCGGTTGGTTCCGCCTCCAACATCGGCGAAAAAGGAATGGAGGTCGAAGAAGGTCGCGCGCTGATCTGGGAGTATGACCTCGAGAAGAACACTCAGCGTATCTTCGGCGCGGGCCTGCGCAATCCCAACGGGCTCGACTTCAGCCCCTGGTCGGGCGAACTGTGGACCACCGTGAACGAGCGCGACCTGCTAGGATCCGACCTCGTGCCGGACTATCTCACCAACGTCCCTGTGGGCGCGCAATACGGCTGGCCCTGGGTCTACTGGCGCGACAATATCGACCAGCGGGTCGAGGCGCCGATGCCCGCCTATCTCACCGAATATGCGCGCAAGCCCGAATATGCTCTGGGTCCGCACGTGGCCGCGCTGGGTTTCGTGTTCAGCAAGGGGGGCGCGAAGCTGGGAGAGAAATTCGCTTCGGGCGCCTTCATCGCCCGTCACGGATCTTGGAACCGCAAGCCGCCTGCGGGCTACGACGTGATCTACGTTCCCTTCGATGATCGTGGAAATCCGGCAGGCAAGCCGCTTTCTGTCCTGACGGGCTTTCTGATGGACGACGGCAAGACGCGCGGGCGGCCTACCTGGGTCGAATGGGCCGGCGATGGTTCGCTGTTGGTAAGCGACGATACAGCGGGGATCATCTGGCGCGTGGCGGCTCCGGGGGCCGAGGCGCAGCCGGACATCGCGCGCCGACGCGGCGAGCGGCTGCCCGCACAGCGCGAATTGCGCGGCAACCGTTCGAGCTTCGGCGAGGACGATTATGCGCGGACGCAGCCCGCGAACTGATTAACCCGCGAGCTTCTCTGCGGAGATTGAGTAAAGCGCTTCCGCGCCTGCCATCGCGCCCGCTCTCAACCCGCGTGCTTCGGGGACGATCCGGTCGAGGAAAAAGCGTACACTGGCGCGCTTGCTTTCGGCGAGGGCGGGCGCTTCGCCTTTCTCGATTGCGTCGCGCTGACGGCACAATTGCCATGCCGCCACCGCCACCGCGGCCATGGTGCAGAACGGGACCGACCCGGCCAGCCGATCGTCGATGCTCGCTTGCTCGCGCATCCAGTGTGCCACTGCCGCGCAGTCTCCGGCGAGCGCGCACAGTTCGGGCTCCCCTTCGGATTCGCGGGCCACACCCTCGAGCAGCGTAGTCAGGGCAGCACCACCTTCGAGGCCGAGCTTGCGGGTGACGAGATCGGCGGCCTGGATGCCGTTGGTGCCCTCGTAGATCGGAGCGATCCGCGAATCGCGCCAGTGCTGCGCTGCGCCGGTCTCTTCGATATACCCCATGCCGCCATGGACTTGCACGCCCAGGCTGGCGACCTCGATACCCGCATCGGTTCCCCATGCCTTGATCAGCGGCGTGAGCACCTCGGCCCGCGCATCCGCGGTCTCGTCGCCCAGCGTACCACGATCGACTTGCCCGGCGGTATAATAGAGCAGTGCGCGCACGCCCTCGGTCAAGGCCTTCATCCGCAGCAGCATGCGCCGCACGTCGGGATGCTCGACGATCGCGACTGGCGCTTTGTCCGGCGAGCCCGCGCGCGCCGACTGAACGCGCTCGAGCGCATAACGCACCGCCTGCTGCGTCGCCCTTTCGCCGATTTGCACGCCCTGGTTGCCGACATTGATCCGCGCATTGTTCATCATGGTGAACATGGCCGCGAGCCCGCGGTTCTCCGCCCCCACCAGCTCGCCTATGCATTCACCGCTGTCGCCATAACTCATCACGCAGGTCGGCGAGGCGTGGATGCCGACCTTTTCCTCGATACTCACGCACTTCACATCGTTTCGTGCGCCGGGGGCGCCATCGGCGCCCACGCGGTACTTCGGCACCACGAAAAGGGAGATTCCCCGACTGCCTTCGGGCGCGTCAGGAAGCCGCGCGAGGACAAGATGGACGATGTTGCGCGCCAGCTCGTGCTCGCCCCAGGTGATGTAAATCTTCTGGCCCTTGAGCGCATATTTGCCGGCATGCTCGCCTTGTGCAATCGGTGCGGCCACGGTGCGCAGCGCGCCGAGATCGCTCCCGGCCTGCGGCTCGGTCAAATTCATCGTTCCCGACCATTCCCCGCTGACCAGCTTGGGCAGGTACTTGCGTTGCAGCTCCTTAGATCCGTGATGTTCGAGCGCCTCGATCGCGCCGACGCTCAGCATCGGCAGCAGGCTGAACGCCATATTGGCGGTGCCGAGATTCTCGAGTACATTGCACGCGAGGGTGAAGGGAAGGCCCTGGCCGCCAAACTCGACCGGCCCGGCGATCGCGTTCCAGCCTTGTTCAACATAGGCGCTATAGGCCTCGCCGAAGCCCTCGGGCAGGCGGACTATGCCATTCTCGAGCCGCGCGCCCCGCTCGTCGCCGACACGATTGAGCGGCCCCCACTCCCCCGCGGCAAACTGCCCCACGCCCTCGACGATCGCCTCGACCATGTCGGGCTCGGCGGCAGCGAACCGCTCCGCGCGGGCGAGTTCGGCGATTCCGGCATTGACGCGGATGGCGAGCAGCTGATCCTGGGTGGCGGGGCTATAGGTCACGGGCATTCCTCTTGGCTTTGTCACCCTTCAGATATAGCGCGAGGTCATGGGCGGCAAATACGCTACGGAAACGATACTGGCCGATGCGCCGGGAATCGCGCGTGCCGCGCAAATCCTGCGCGACGGCGGTCTGGTCGCCGTCCCGACCGAAACCGTATACGGCCTCGCCGCTCGGGCCGACAGCGACGAGGCGGTAGCGCGGATTTATGAAGCCAAGGGACGCCCGAGCTTTAATCCGCTGATCGTGCACATCGCCTCATTCGAAGATTTCGAAAGATTTACCGACAGCACAACGCCGGTGGCTTCGTGGAATGAGCGCGCAGAGCCAGATGTACTCAGCTTTGCTCGCTCGCAGTGGCCCGGACCGACGACCTTGGTGTTGCAGCGACGAGCGGGTGCTCCTGTCTCGCCAATGGCGACCGCCGGATTGGACTCCATTGCCCTGCGCATGCCAAACCATCGCGTAGCACGCGAATTGATCTCGCAAACCGGACCGATTGCAGCCCCCTCTGCAAATCGCAGCGGGTTTATAAGTCCTACGAGGGCGGCACATGTCTTGGCGTCGCTGGACGGAAAGATCGATCTCGTTCTCGATGCGGGTCCAACCTGCCTCGGTGTGGAGTCGACCATTTTAAAGCTTCAGCCGGACGGTCGCTTCGAAGAGCTGCGCGCAGGACCTGAGGACACCAGCCTTTGGCACCCAAGTTGGTTCAATCAGGACAGCGATGAGAGGATCGGGCGAATGGAAGCTCCCGGCCAACTCGCCAGCCACTACGCTCCTGGAAAACCCGTTCGCCTCATGGCGTCGCTAGTCGCGCCAGACGAGTTTCTCATCGGATTCGGGGCAATTGCGGGCGAATGCACGCTCTCGGCTCGCGGCGATCTCACCGAAGCGGCGTCACGCCTCTATGCCTGCCTCCACGAAGCAGCTGCTTCGCACTTGCCTCGGATCGCCGTGGCTCCCGTGCCGGAGCAGGGCGTCGGCATCGCGATCAATGATCGGCTGCGCCGTGCCGCCACGCCGCCCGGTTGATCAGTCAGTTTCGGGTTCGTAAGGGATCGTCGGCAGGATCTGCTGGATTTCCGCGTAGGTCTGCTGGGCGTCGCTGCAGGCGCGTCGATCGCCTTCTTCGCATTCGTCGAGTTGCTTTTCATATTGCCGCTCGAGCTTGGCAAGCCGCTCCTCGCGCCGCCTGATCTCGCGTCCGCGCTTTTGATCGGCCTCGGACTGGCTGGTGGTCGCGATATCCACGCCTTTGCTGGCGACCTTGACCGGCAGCGTTGCGATATCGAGCGCGGTCTTTGCCAGACAGCCCGAGAGGAGCGGCAGCGCTGAAACGCAGAGGGCTAGGCGAAAAGCATTGAACATGCCCTTGCTTAGCCCTGAAGTGTTTGAGCTGCAATGAACCGACGGGCGCGGGTTCGTCGCACTATTCGGCCGGTTCGGTTCTCGCCTCGCTACCGTCCGCAGGATTGGCATCGCGGCAATTCAGCTTGCCCGATCCCATCGAATTGATCGTGCAGCTGGCGCGGCCGAACACCGTCACCTCACCGGAACCCATGATGTTGGCTTCGACGCTTCCGTCCGACGCGAAGGCGCCTTCGCCCGATCCCATGATATTCACATCGGCGCGTTCGACCTGCAGTTCGTCCATCTCGGCGGTGCCGGAGCCGGCGACGGTGAGGTCGAGCCGCTCGGCCGAGCCGCCTGCGGCGAAAGTGCCGCTTCCGGCCAGATTGACGTCGAGCTTCTGCGCCTGCAGCGTGGCGACATCGACCCGTCCCGATCCGGCGATGGTCACCTCCGCATTGCCCGCCATCGATTGAGCGGCGATCCCGCCCGATCCGGCCAACACGATCGCATGCAGGCTGGGCATGGTGACGCGGATGGTCGCGCGCCCGCGTGTCTGGCGAGCGTCTTTTTCGCGAGAGATGGCCAGGGTGTCGTCGTCGAGCGAGAAGCGCATCGCTTCGGTCGCATCGGCATCGCCTTCGACAGTGATCGCCAGTCTGTCGCCCCGGGTTACCACCACACTGTCGGGTGAAGCGAGCACCAGCGATCTGGGCGCTGGTCCGCTCATGTCGAGCTCCGACAGCGGAACGCCGTCGCCCTCGCCGAAAGAGACGTTCATCTCGCCACAGCCCGCCGCCATTGCGCCCAGCGCCAGAGCCGCGACGGGAGCGAGATCCTTGAGCAGCTTCTTGATCATATTCCATCCTTCTCGACAGCCGGGGGGCTATGCGTATTGGCGATATAATACAGTAAGCAATCGGAAGCAAGGAGACGTAAAAAGGGCCGCCCTTCCGGAGAAAGGCGGCCCCAATCTGCGTTGACAGAGACGGTCAGGCGTCTTCGCTGTTCTCGTAATATTGCGGGGCATGGGTGCGCAGCACGTCGAGAATTTTTTCCAGCGCCGTAGGCTCGTCGGTCTTTTCCATCGCGGCGAGCTCGCGCGCAAGGCGGCTGGACGCCGCTTCGAAAATCTGCCGTTCCGAATAGCTCTGCTCGGGCTGGTCCTCCGGACGGAACAGGTCGCGCGTCACCTCTGCGATCAGCACGATTTCGCCGGAATTGATCTTCGCTTCGTATTCCTGCGCCCGGCGGCTCCACATGGTCCGCTTGACCTTGGGCTTGCCCTTGAGCGTCTCCATCGCTTCTTTCAGCGTTTTGTCGCTCGACAGCTTGCGCATGCCGATCGATTCGACCTTATTGACCGGAACGCGCAGCGTCATGCGTTCCTTCTCGAAGCGCAGCACATAGAGATCGAGCTGCATGCCGGCGATTTCCTCGCTCTGCAGTTCGATGACACGGCCCACGCCGTGCTTGGGATAGACCACGTAGTCACCGACATCGAAGGCATCTGCCTTGCTCGCCATGCGAAATCCTTTCATGCGGGGCCCGCACCGGGGGATGAAACAGCGTCAGAACCGGCTTCATCCGCGGCGCCGGGGCGCGCACGGGTGACGGCAAGACAGGTGTTTCGGGTGGTGGAGCCCTTTCGTTTGCTACAGCTGACCGGGAGCACACCGGTGCAGTTGTTGCATTATATAGCACACCGGGAAGAAAATTGCGAGTCGCAACTTATCGCTTCACCTGTGGCGCTGGTCACGCTTCGCCGGTGCGTTGAGTTCCGCTCCCAGAAGGAGGACAAACGCGGTCAGGTAAAGCCAGGTGAGCAGAACCACGACCGCGCCCAGTGAACCGTAGGTGGCGTTGTAGCTGCCGAAATTCGCCACATAGGCTCCGAATGCGAGCGTCCCCAGCAAAGCGCCTGGCGCGAAGAGAACGGCTCCAGGCAGCTGTCTGACCGCGGGCGGCGGATCACGATCCGGCGCGTAACGGTAAAGCAGCCACGATCCGCCCAGCCCCGCCGCGAACACGACGGCATATCCGGCCATCTTGGCAATAATACCGGCGAGCAGCCCGGTCGCCGCGAGCGCCCCGCCGACCAGTGCCAGGCCCAATGTTCCCCCGCCGGTAATCGCCAGGGCGAGAAGATTGCTGGCGAGGTAACTTCGCTCACCTTTGAGACCGTATGCGATGTCCAGCGCCGTGACGATCGCGCCCGCGCCCTTGCGCGCCCCAAAAAGGGCAATCGCGAGCGCGACCAGCAAGCCGAGACCTTTGGTGCCGCTCGCGGATTGGGTGGCGGCTTCCAACTGTTCGGTGACGAGATCCGCGGCCGATTGGGGCAGCCGTCCCGCGAGGGCTTCTGCGTGGGCCGACACGGTGGCGGGTTCGACGACCAGCCCATAGACCAGCACGAAGGCCGCAAGCAGGGGAACGATCGCGAGGAAGGCTTAGTAAGCCACGCCCGCAGCGACGATACCGAGATTATCCCGGCCGGCCTCGGTCCAGGCCGTCTTCAGCGCCGCGAACCAGCCGCTGGACGATGGTTCAGGTCCGCGCTTATCCGCGTGTGACGGAACTTTCTCCGGCAATTCAGTCGCCTTGGCCGGGCTCCGGCGTGAAATATTTGTCGAACTTGCCCTCTTCCCCCTTGTGCTCGTCGGCGTCGGCGGGCGGCTCCTTCTGGGTGGTGATATTGGGCCATTCGGCGGAGAATTGGGTGTTGATCTCCAGCCACTTCTCCAACCCGTCTTCGGTATCGGGAAGGATGGCTTCGGCCGGGCATTCGGGCTCGCACACACCGCAGTCGATGCATTCGGAAGGATTGATCACCAGCATGGTCTCGCCTTCGTAGAAGCAATCGACCGGGCAGACCTCGACGCAATCGGTGTATTTGCACTTGATGCAGGCGTCGGTGACGACATAGGTCATTGGCTGGCATTCCCTTCATCTTCGGCCGGCGTTGCCCCTGGTTCGGGCTCGCGTGCTATGGCGCTTTTGCCTTGCGGGTCAAGCGCGCGATAGCAGCTTTGCGCCTCGCGCGGAGGCCCGCGCCGCTCGGGTAGAGCCAGGATTTCGACGAGCCGGACGGACATGCCCAGCGGGATTGTAAGCACATCGCCCACCACGATGTCCTGGCTGGCGCGCGTGACCCTCTCCCCATTGCGGCGAAGTTGGCCCGTCATGACCAGATTGGCGGCAATGCCGCGGGTTTTCGCAAAGCGCAGGAAGCATAACAGCCGGTCGATTCGCACGCCGGTCAGCGCACCAGCTCGGCGAGCGCCGCAAAGGCACTTCCTTCGCGCGGCTTGGTGGGACTGCTCTGGCGCTGCTGCTTGCGCCGTCCCGGGCGCCATTCCCAGCGGTCGGGGCGCGGCGGGCCGAACTCTTCGTCGCCAAGCTGTCGGGCGCGATGACGCCGGAAACCCACCTGGCCGAGCAGCCGGACCGCATTGTCTTCTTCCAGACCGATGGAAATCGGGAGCGCAAGATCGAGCAGGAATCGTGTGTGGCCGTTCCTCCCCCGGCCTTGTTCCCCGGTGCGGGCGTCGTGCGCCTGGCGAAAGATCTTTTCGGCCAAGTCGATCCGGATGGCCTGGCTTCCCGCACGGCGATAGCCCGAAGGAAGCTGCTTGCGATCGCGGACCACCGGCAGCATCGCTTCCTCGATTGGGCGCCGATCGATCCCCAATGCGTGCAGCAGCTGACGCGGCGCTGGCTTGAGCAGCGCGGGGGCGAAGATATCGAGCGCGCCGAAGGTCACGCCGAGCCGTCGCAGATACGGGCGCAGTTCCTTCGGAAGGTGCTCGATCCCTGCCTTCTCGCGCGAGACGAAGCCGTGCCCGGCGGTGACGTTCAGCAGCAGCGCCCGGGCCTGCG
>JBBSMH010000074.1:0-8310 GCA_038233275.1 Sphingomonadales bacterium
CCTCGCTGGCTTCGGGCGTGCGGCTTTCGACGGGTCCGCCATCCGGCGCGGTCGACGCCTCATTGACGTCCTCCATCGCCCGTTCGAGCCGCGCGACAAGCTGGTCGAGGCCGAGCGATGCCAGATCCTCCCCCGCGATCGGCCTCGTGTCGCCGGTCGGCGCCTCTACGCTGTCGTCGGCGAGCGCCGAGGAAGGTCCTTCCACCTCGAGGGCAATTTCACCTCCGGGCACGTGGTCGATTTCCTCCTCGCCGTCTTCACCCGGATAGCCGAGCCATTGTGCTGCGGGTTCCGCGTCGAGTCCTTCGCGCGAAATCCGCGGGAGGCCGGCGACCAGCATATCGGCAGCGCGGCGCTGTTCGTCGTCTTCTTCGGCAGTGGTCGCGACATCGTGCATTTCTTCGGATGGGAGCTCGTCCGCCCGCTCGTCGTCGTTCGCCTCGCAAGTGTCCGGGGCAACCGCGGCCGGCGTCATGTCCTCGCGCCATCGGTCCCGAGCGGAGAAATTATCGCCATCCTCGGCCTGGCCGTGAAAGCAACGCTCGTCCTCTGCCGGCTGAGCGGTGGGATCATCGGCATCATCGATCTCAGCGGTCTCCCCCTCCTCCGTGGGTGCGTCAATATCCGCCATCACGGGCGCGCGCACCACTTCGGGCTCGGCGTCGATCTCGCCCCTGCTGCTCGCAATGCGCCACACAACGAACAGGCCCAGCAATATGCCCAGCACCGCGCCGGCACCTGCGAACGCCAGGCGCGCGCTGTCGCCGAGCAGCGCCTCCGCGCCCGCGAGCGCGACGATATTGTCCAGCATTGCCGGGGGAATGACCAGGAAAGGCAACCCCAAGAGCGCGGCGAACCACAAGGTGACGGCGGCCGGGAAGGCCGGGTGGCTGCTGATTGGCGGGCTGGTTCTTGTGCCGCTCATCGAGAGTTCCTGCATCATGGCGGCGTACGCCGCGACCCGTTCGGGCCGCTAGTCCGGCGCCCCTTCGGCCTCGCGGCCTAGCAGGGTACGGTAAACGGCCCGATAACGCTCGATATTATGCGCCCAGTCGTGATGCGCTGCAACATGCGCATGCGCCCGTTCGCGCATCGCTTCCCACTCGGCCTTCCGGTCGAGCAGATCGGCGAGCGCGGCGGCGCAGGCCGCCGGGTCGTCTGGCGCGAACAGCACGCCGGTGCGCCCGTCCTCAATCAGTTCGCGGTGTCCGCCCACATCGGAAGCCGCCACCAGCCGCCGCTGCGCCATCGCCTCGAGCGGTTTGAGCGGCGTGACGAGATCGGTCAGGCGCGATTTCTTGCGCGGATAGGCGAGCACGTCGATCAGCGAATAATAGCGCTCGACCTCGCCATGCGGCACCCGCCCGGCGAAAATCGCCGCTTCGCGCGTGGCCTGCTTTCGGAGCGATGCGTCCATCGGTCCGCCGCCCACCAGCAGCAGTTTCGCCGGATGCCGCTCGCGCAGCAGCGGCATGGCCGCGATCAGATCGTCGAGCCCCTCGTAATCGTAGAAGCTTCCGATAAAGCCGATCACCGGCCCCTCGCCCAACCCCACTTCCTTCGCCAACGCATCGTCGCGCGGGGGCGGGTCGCCGAACAGCGTCAGATCCACGCCATTGGGCGACAGGTGGAGCTTGTTCCGGTCGTGTCCGCGCGCCACCAGATCGTCACGCAGCCCTTTGCAGATAGTGAACACCGCATCGGCCTTTCGCACGACGCGGTTCTCGAGGAAACGCGTGAGGAGGTATTTAACCGAGTTGGTGCGCCCCGTTCCATTGCCCACCGCCGCATCCTCCCAGAAAGCGCGGATTTCGTAGACGAAGGGCAGGCCAGCCCGGCGGGCCTCGCCGAGCGCTGCCAGGCCGCACAGGGCGGGAGAATGGGCATGGACGATGTCCGGTTCCCATGCGGCGATCACAGCGCGGATTGCGCGCGCGAGCGCCGCGATTTCGAGAGCTTCGCCGATTACCGGCAGGGTAGCGCGTTTCCCTGCGGTTCGATGAAAGACCAGACCATCGATTTCCTCGCAGTCAGCCGGCTGAGCCCCGCCTTGCCGGAGGCCCGTCACGGCGCGGACATCGATGCCCGCTGCCTGCTGCGCCTTCATGATCGCGCGCGTGCGGAAAGTGTAGCCGCTGTGCAGAGGCAGTGAGTGGTCGAGGACGTGCAGCACGCGTGTCATGAGCCTCGACATGTGTCACAACAGACTTAACGGCGCGTCAACCGCGTTCTGCTAGTAATCGCGCGCCGAAGCCGGAGCCGCCCCGCTTGATCGACAATATCGCCCTCGCCCTGACGCACGGATTGCTGCTGGTGGCCCTGATCCGGCTGGTCCGGCGCAGCGATCTCGACCGCGAGGTGAAGGCGGAGGACGCGGTCCTCACACCACGTGAAAAACGGCGCGCCAGAGGCCGCCCGCGTGCTTGATCTCGCGCTGTTCGCTTTCGTCGTGGGCTTTCTCGCATTGGGGCTCGCGCGCCCGTTCCTGTGGGTGCTCGCCTATGTCTACATCGACATCCTCGCGCCGCAGAAGATCGGCTGGGAACTCACGCCCATGCTGCCGATCTCGCTGATCGCCTTTTGCGCCGCCTTCGCCGGCTGGGCGCTGACCGACAGCAAGAAGGGCACGCGCTTCACCCTTCGCCAGGGGCTGATGGTGTTCCTGCTCGCCTGGTGCTGGTTCACCACCACTTTCCTCGCCGAATTCCCCGAGAGTGCGGCCTATAAGTGGGAATGGGTATGGAAGGCGCTGGTATTCGCGATTTTCCTTCCTTTCACCCTGACCACCCGCGCGCGGATGGAGGCGTTGCTGGTGACGATCGTCCTGACCCTGGGCGCAATCGTGATCGCCACCGGGATGAAGACTGCGCTCGGCGGCGGTGGCTACGAGAGCCTCAACTTCTTCGTCAACGACAACTCCAACATCTACGAAAGCTCGACGCTGGCGACCGTGGCGATTGGCTCGATCCCGCTGATCGTCTGGCTGATGCGGCATGGGACGATCTTCCCGCCCGACTGGCGGGTGAAGGGCTTCGGCATCGCGCTGATCGTCGCCTGCCTGCTGATCCCGCTGGGGACCGAGGCACGCACCGGGCTGGTCAGCGTGGCCGTACTGGGCGTGCTGATGCTGCGCACGGTCAAACACCGCTTCGCCTATCTCGCCGCGGCCGGCACCCTGGTGCTGGTCGCGCTGCCGTTCCTGCCGCCAAGCTATTACGAGCGCATGGCGACCATCGCCACGCCGTCCGGCGACCAGTCGGCCTCGACCCGGCTGGCGGTATGGGACTGGACGCTCGATTACGTCGAGGAACACCCGCTCGGCGGCGGGTTCGATTCCTACAGGGCGAACAAGTTCGAATATGAAATGCCGCTCAGGAGCGAGCAGGGGAACAC
The DNA here is from genome assembly GCA_038233275.1 of Sphingomonadales bacterium. Taxonomy (GTDB): domain Bacteria; phylum Pseudomonadota; class Alphaproteobacteria; order Sphingomonadales; family Sphingomonadaceae; genus Qipengyuania. Next base: position 3,394 of record JBBSMH010000074.1, read on the forward strand.
CACCTCGGTCGAATATGTCGAGGTGGTGGACGAGGCGCGCGCCTTCCATTCCTCCTATTTCGAACTGCTCGGCGAACAGGGCTGGCCCGGCTTCGTCGCCTGGGTCCTGTTGATGGTGACCGGGTTGACGCAGATGGAGAAGCTGCGGCGGCGCTACCGCACCCGCGAAGTGCCGGAGGAGGCGTGGGTCGCCCCGCTGGCGAGCGCATTGCAGTATACGCAGATCGTCTACCTGGTCGGCGCGGCGTTCCAGGGCATCGGCTACCAGCCGGTGATCTTTCTCTTCCTGGGCTTGCAGATAGCATTGTGGAACTGGTGCAGGCGCCGCGAATCGCGCGGTGACGAGCGACTGGTGCGCAGCAACGGGCCACGACCCCGGAGCGCCTCCGCTCCCGATCCCGCCGTGCCGTAACGGCAGGGCGCGCCATGTTGCGCGTCCGCCTGCGATGCGCCATGAAACCCGCGCAAATCCGCGCGGAGGGAGTCGCGCGCGTCAGTTGAAGGAGAGGCCTGCATGTCCCCCCAGGAAGTGGCCGACAGGGTCGGCGAGACGATCGGCACCAGCGATTGGGTCGAGATGAGCCAGGATCGCATCGACCAGTTCGCCGAAGCTACCGGCGATCACCAGTTCATCCATGTGGACGAGGAAAAGGCGAAGATGACGCCTTTTGGCGGCACCATCGCGCATGGTTTCCTGACCTTGTCGATGATCCCCTATCTCAGCGCCAATTCGGACCTGCCCAAGATCGATGGCGTAAAGATGGGCGTCAATTACGGCGGCAACAAAACGCGTTTCATCAACCCCGTCCGCTCGGGCAAGCGGATCCGCGGTCACTGGAAGCTGCTCGAACTGGTCGAAAAGCGCCCCGGCCAGTGGCAGCAGACCAATGAGATCACCGTCGAGATCGAGGGCGAGGACAAGCCCGCCCTAATCACCGAATGGATCAACCAGTTCTTCGTATAAGGAAACAAGCATGCGCGACGCAGTCATCGTCTCCACCGCCCGCACCGCCATCGGCCGCGCCTACAAGGGCGGCTTCAACGACACCAAGGGGCCGACGCTGGGCGCCTACTCCTTGAAGCCGGCGATCGAACGCGCGGGCGTGGAGCCCGACGAGGTGGACGACGTGCTGTGGGGCGCGGCGCTGCAGCAGGGCACGCAGGCCGGCAATCTCGCGCGACAGGTCGCGCTGCGCGCCGGCTGCCCGATCGGCACCAGCGGCATGACCATCGACCGTCAGTGCTCTTCCGGCCTGATGAGCATCGCCACTGCGGCCAAGCAGGTCATCACCGACCGGATGGATGTGGTCGCCGCGGGCGGGCAGGAATCGATCAGCCTGGTGCAGACCAAGGAAATGCGGGTCATGCCCGATCCCGAGCTGATGGGGATGCACGGCGCGATCTACATGCCGATGCTGCAGACGGCCGAGACGGTCGCCCAGCGCTATGGCATCTCGCGCGAGCAGCAGGACGAATATGCGTTGCAATCGCAGCAGCGCGTCGCCCAGGCGCAGGAAGACGGTCGCTTCGACCATGAGATCGTCCCGGTCACCACCACCCACAAGGTGCAGGACAAGGAAACCGGCGATATTTCCGACGTCGAGGTAACCATCGACAAGGACGAGGGCAACCGCCCCTCCACCACGCTCGAAGGGCTCAGCGGGCTTCAGCCGGTGATGGGCCCGGACACCACTATCACCGCGGGCAATGCCAGCCAGCTGTCCGACGGCTCCAGCGCCAGCGTGCTGATGGAAGCCAAGGTGGCCGAGCGGCGGGGCCTCACCCCGCTCGGCCGCTATGTCGGGATGGCGGTGGCGGGCACCGAGCCCGACGAGATGGGCATCGGCCCGATCTTCGCCATTCCCAAGCTGCTGGAACGCTTCGATCTCAAGGTCGACGATATCGGCATCTGGGAATTGAACGAAGCCTTCGCGGTGCAGGTGATCTACTGCCGCGACAAGCTCGGCATCGATAACGACAAGCTCAATGTCAGCGGCGGCTCGATCAGCATCGGCCACCCCTATGGCATGACCGGCGCGCGCTGCACCGGCCATGTGCTGCTCGAGGGCAAGCGGCGCGGCGCGAAATACGGCGTCGTCACCATGTGCGTAGGCGGCGGCATGGGCGCGGCGGGGCTGTTCGAGATCTTCTGACCGATCGCGGCTTGCCCGCATAGGCGCATGGGCGCATTCTCCCGAATGGCAGCGGGGAGAGCGCGCGCATGGGCATCATGGAAATCATCGGCATCGCCGGCAGCGTCAGCCTGCTGGCGGGGTGGCGGCTCTATCTGAGCATTTTCGCGACCGGGCTCGCCATGCGGCTGGGCGCAATCCCGCTACCCGATCACCTCGCCGCGCTCGATGTACTTGCCGACCCGTGGGTGATGGGTATCGCCGCTTTTGCGGCAATTGCGGAATTCTTCGCCGACAAGGTGATGTGGCTCGATTCGCTATGGGACGCGGTGCACACCTTCATACGGCCGGTGGGCGGCGCGCTGTTGGCGCTCGCGATCGTCGACCCGGGCGATCCGACCTGGCAGGTCGTCGCTTTCCTGCTCGGCGGGGGGGCGAGCCTCGCGGCGCATGCCGGCAAGGCGGGCGCGCGCGGGGTGGTGAACGCAAGCCCCGAGCCGGTCAGCAACATGGCGGTCTCAACGGCGGAAGACCTGGCCACGGCCGGGCTGCTTTACGTCACCTACGAATACCCGTGGGTCGCGGCAGGGATCGCCGTGGTGTTGCTGTCGGTCGCGATCGGCCTTCTGTTGCTTGCCAGACGAGTGATCGGGCGGCTGTTCGTCCAGGGTGGGGCGGCGCGGCCCGGCTAACCCTCCACATCATCCATGGGTGGCGACGAATTCCTCCACCACCGGGGCGATCCGGTCGCGCCACTTGCTGCCGTTGAAGATGCCGTAGTGCCCCGCGCCCTCCGCCATCAGATAGCGTTTCCTAGAAGCATCGAGATTGGGCGTGAGTTCCAGCGCGGCGCGCGTCTGGCCCAGCCCCGAAATATCGTCGCGCTCGCCCTCGATCGCGAGCAGCGCCGTGGCGGTGATGTCGCCCGGATCGACGCGTTTGCCGCGATGCATGAAAGTGCCGTTGGGGATCGCGTGCGTCTGGAAAACCTCCTCCACCGTCTGGAGGTAGAATTCGGCGGTCATGTCGCACACGCTGCGGTATTCCTCGTAGAAATCCTTGGTTGCCTGCGCGCTTGCCTCGTCGCCCAGGGTGAGATGCTTGAACATCTCGTAATGGCTCAGAAGATGGCTGCCGAGGTTCATGCTCAGGAAACCGGCGAGCTGGAGGAAGCCCGGGTACACCCGGCGGCCCGCGCCGCGATATTGCATGGGCACGGTGGCGACGACGTTGTGGCGGAACCATTCGATCGGGCGGTCCATCGCCATGTCGTTGACGCTGGTGGGCGAACAGCGCGTATCGATCGGCCCGCCCATCATGGTCAGCGTCTTCGGCGTGCAAGGGTGATTGTCGCGGTTCATGATCGCAGTGGCGGCAAATACCGGAACCGAGGGCTGGCAGACCGCCATGGCATGCGCGCCCCCTCCGCCTTCTTGCGGTCCGATGTGTTCGAGGAATTCGACCACGTAATCGATATAATCGTCGAGATCGAAGCGGCCTTCGTGAAGCGGAACCTCGCGCGCGTCGGTCCAATCTGTGACATACACCTCGAAATTCTCGATCATCCGCTCCACCGTGCCGCGCAGCAGCGTGGCGAAATGTCCGCTCATCGGCGCGACGATCAGCAGCCGCGGCGCGTCATCGGGCAGTCCCTCCCGCGTGAAGCGCTTGAGATCGCCGAAGGGCTTGTTGAGCACGGTCGCCTCGATCACCGGGCAGTTTTTCCTCCCGATGGCGACGCTTTCGATATTCCATGCGGGCTTGCCGCGAGGCGCAGCGGCGTGCGCGAAGACCTCGAGCGCGCTCGAGGCAACCGGGCCGAGACCGGTGTAGCCGAACGGCAACGCCGGATTAGCAAGCATCTCGGCCCCGATGGAGGCCAAGGCGCTGGCGCTGCTCAGCCAGCTGCGCTGGAGTTCATAGGCGTGGTAAAGCATTTGCGTCCCCTGATGCCCGCGCGATTATGGGTCTCCTCACTGCGGGCTGTCCATATGCGGGCATAGTGGCGAGCGGTCGTCCATTGTGCAATGCACAAAGGGCGCAATCGTGCCGTTTCGAATTTCTAGCTGTGGATTTTCGCGCTCGCGCTGCCTAGGTGCAGCCGATGGACGAGACGGGAGACGAGCTGCCGAAAAGGCGCGGTTTTTTTGCCTGGCACAAGGGCGAAACGCGCAGCCTCAGGCCGCTCGGCATGGTTTTCAGGGCGGCACGCGCCTATCCGGGCCATGTCGCGATGGCGCTGGTCGCGCTGGTGATCACCGCGGCGGCGACGCTGGCGATCCCCGCAGGCTTCAAGATGGTGATCGACCGCGGCTTCGGCGAGGCGGGCGGGGATATCGCCCGCTGGTTCCGCTATCTGCTGCTGATCGTCGGCGTGCTGGCGCTAAGCACCGCGCTGCGCTTCTATTTCGTCAGCTGGCTGGGCGAGCGGGTGGTCGCCGACGTGCGCCTGAAGGTGCAGGAAAACCTGCTGCGGCTTGCCCCGGCTTTTTACGAAGAGAACAGCCCCAAGGAGATTTCCAGCCGGATGACCAGCGATACCGCGCTGATCGAAACCACCGTGGGGACCACGGTTTCGGTGGCGCTGCGCAATTCGCTGCTTGCAATCGGGGGCACGATCTACCTGTTCTACCTCGTGCCGGGCCTTACCATGGGGTTGTTCCTGATACTCCCGCTGGTGGTCCTCCCGCTCACCGTGTTCCGCCGGCGGCTGCGCAATGTCTGCCGCACCACCAAGTATCGCGACGCCGATATCGGCGCGATGGTCACCGTGGTGCTTTCGGCG
>JBBSMH010000075.1:0-8282 GCA_038233275.1 Sphingomonadales bacterium
CGGCAATCGAACAGGTCTCGCTGGGAGATATAATTCTCTCGGGCGGTGAGCCCGCGGCGCTGGCCATACTCGACGCTTGCATTCGCCTGCTGCCCGGCGTAATGGGCGCGCCCGAAAGCGGTGCCGAGGAATCGTTTGAAAACGGCCTCCTCGAGTACCCGCAATTCACCCGACCTCAAGAGTGGGAAGGGCGCACGATCCCTGAAGTGCTGCGATCGGGGGATCATGCGAAGATCGCGGCGTGGCGCAAGCAACGCAGCGAGGACGATACACGGTCACGCAGGTCGGACCTTTGGGAGCGTTACAGGAACGCTCGGGACCGATCTGCCTCTGGCGCGCGGCGAGAAAACGAGAAGGACCAGGGGTCATGAACCTCATCCAGCAGCTCGAGGCCGAAGCCATCGAGAACCTCGGGAAGGACGTTCCCGAATTCCGTCCCGGCGATACTGTCAAGGTCGGTGTGCGCGTCGTCGAAGGCACGCGCGAACGCGTCCAGAATTTCGAAGGCGTCTGCATCGCCCGCCAGAACCGCGGCATGGGCAGCAATTTCACCGTCCGTAAGATGAGCTTCGGCGAAGGGGTTGAGCGCGTCTTCCCGCTCTATTCGCCGATCATCGATTCCATCACCGTGGTCCGCAAGGGCGTGGTGCGCCGGGCGAAGCTCTATTACTTGCGCAGCCGCACCGGCAAGCGCGCTCGCATCGCCGAACGACGCGACGTTGCCGGCAAGGATCAGGGCACCAAGGCTGGCGCGTAAATCCGTCTATTCTTGAAGATTGAAGGGGCGTGGCGGGAGACCGTCGCGCCCCTTTGCTTTTGCGTCGCGGATTGGGCATGCGGTTCCGTACGCTATTGAAGGGGTTCGATTTGAATGCGTTTCCTGCTTGCCGCCGTCGCCATGCTCGCCGCCAGCCCAACGCTCGCACAAGGCCCTGACATGAGCGAGCCTCCCGAGCTGACCTTCGAACGGGTCTTCGCCTCGCCCTCGCTCGACGGGCCGAGCCCGCGCGGCGTGAAGCTTTCGCCCGACGGACGCTATCTCACCCTGCTGAAAAATCGCGAGGATGACCGCGAGCGCTACGATCTGTGGGGTTTCGACCGCCAGACCGGCGAATGGCGGATGCTGGTCGACAGCGAGAAGCTGGGCTCGGGCCGTCAACTCTCCGAAGACGAGAAGATGCAGCGCGAGCGCGCCCGCGTGGGCAATCTCAAGGGCATCATCGATTACGAATGGACCTCGAACGGCGAGGCGTTGCTGGTCCCGCTGGATGGCGATCTCTACCTTGCCAGCCTCGATGGCGAGGTGGTTCGCGTCACCGATACCGAGGAAAGCGAGCTCAACCCCGCGCTCAGCCCGCACGGCAATTACATCTCTTTCGTTCGCGACCGCCGCCTGTGGGTCGGCGAAGTACTGGGGGACGCGAAACCGATCACTCCGCAGGAAACCGGAGAGGCCATCCGCTGGGGTGAAGCCGAATTCGTCGCGCAGGAAGAAATGGGCCGCCACACCGGTTACTGGTGGTCCCCCGACGAAAACCGCATTGCGGTCGAACGCTTCGATGAAAGAGGGGTAGGCATCGTCACTCGCGCGGCAATCGGCGCGACGGGGACCAAGGTGTTCGACCAGCGCTATCCGGTGGCCGGCAGCGCCAATGCGCTGGTGGAACTGTTCATCGTGGATCCCGACGGGGGCAACCGGGTGAAGGTCGACCTGGGCGACAATCGCGACATCTACCTCGCCCGCGTGGATTGGGCGGGAGGCAACACGCTCTACGTCCAGCGCCAGAACCGCGCCCAGACCGAGCTCGATGTGCTCAAGGTCGATCCCGCCACCGGCAAGAGCGAAGTGCTGTTCACCGAACGCGCGGCGAGGGACGATTACTGGATCAATCTGTCGGACGACTACAGTTGGCTCGACGACGGCTCTCTCATCTGGTGGTCCGAGCGCGACGGTTACGGTCATTTTTACCGCTACGCCGATGGCAGGTGGACCCAGCTGACCAGCGGCAAATGGGTCGTGACCAAGCTCGTTGGTGTCGATCAGGCGCGCGGGCGGGTCTATTTCCAGGGCACGAAGGACGATGTGCTCGCGCAGCAGGTCTATGCCTTCGATCTGGCCGACCCCGCGCGCGTGGAGTTGTTGACGGACCCGGCCTACGTCAATTCGGCCGCCATGGACGAAAAGGCGCAGACGCTGGTCGTCACCCGCTCCCGGTCCGACCAGCCGCCGCAGAGCTATATCGCCGATACCGAAGGCAATCGTCTGATATGGATCGAGCAGAATGGGCTCGATGCCGACCATCCCTACTCGCCGTTCCTCGCCAGCCACCGTATGCCCGAATTCGGCACGATCGAGGCCGAGGACGGCACCACGCTTCACTGGAAGATGATCAAGCCGGAGATGGAGTCGTACAAGCGCTATCCGGTCTATTTCTATCACTACGGTGGCCCCGGGCCGCAGACCGTGCAGCGCGACTGGAGCTCTCCGCTGGAGCAGGCCATCGTCGACAGGGGCTATATCTGGTTCGAACTCGACAATCGCGGCAGCGCCAATCGCGGCGTCGCCTTCGAGCAGCCGCTCTACCGCGCGATGGGCGGCGTCGAGGTGCGCGACCAGAAGAGGGGTGCACAGTTTCTCAAGACGCTTCCCTTCGTCGATCCCGACAAGATCGCCATCGATGGCTGGTCATACGGGGGATATATGACGCTCAAGATGCTGCAGGCCGATCCTGGCCTCTATGCAGCGGGGATCGCGGGCGCGCCCGTGTCGAAATGGGAACTCTACGACACGCACTACACCGAACGCTATATGGGCACGCCGCAGGCCGATGCGGCGGCTTATGCGGCGGCTTCCGCCATTCCCGATGCCGCGAAGATTGCCGATCCACTGCTGATCATCCACGGGATGGCCGACGACAATGTGGTGTTCGAGAACGCGACCGAGGTCATTGCCGCGATGCAGGAAGCCAATGTGCCGTTCGAGATGATGCTCTATCCCGGCTACACGCACAGGGTCTCGGGCGAGCAGATCAGCCCGCACCGCTACAACACCGTTTTCCGCTTCCTCGAGGCGCACGGGGTGACGGCCCCCGAATGAGCTTGAGAATGCCGCGCGCGTCGCTATCTGCCTCCCAGGCTTGAGGAGAACGGGTTTGGGTTATCGGGTGGCGGTGGTCGGTGCGACGGGCAATGTCGGGCGCGAAATCATGCAGGTGCTCGCCGAGCGCGAGTTTCCTTGCGACGAGGTCGCCGCGGTAGCTTCCAGCCGTTCGCATGGTGTCGAGGTCGAGTTCGGCGACAGCGGCAAGATGCTCAAGTGCCGCAACATCGAGCATTTCGATTTTTCGGGGTGGGACATCGCGCTGTTCGCCGCCGGGAGCGGCCCAGCGCAGGACTATGCGTCCAAGGCGGCCAAGGCAGGCTGCGTGGTGATCGACAATTCATCGCTGTTCCGCATGGACCCGGACGTCCCGCTGATCGTGCCCGAGGTCAACCCCGAGGCGATCCACGAATATTCGAAGCGCAACATCATCGCCAATCCCAATTGCTCGACCGCTCAGCTGGTGGTGGCATTGAAGCCGCTTCACGACGTGGCCCGGATCAAGCGGGTCGTCGTCTCGACCTACCAGTCGGTCTCGGGCGCCGGCAAAGCTGGAATGGACGAGCTGTTCCAGCAGAGCCGCGCCATCTTCGTCGGCGATGCGGTCGAGCAGGTGAAGTTCACCAAGCAGATCGCTTTCAATGTCATCCCCCACATCGACGCCTTCCTGGACGATGGATCGACCAAGGAAGAATGGAAGATGGTGGTCGAAACCAAGAAAATTCTCGATCCCAAGATCAAGCTGACGGCCACCTGCGTGCGCGTGCCGGTGTTCGTCGGGCACTCCGAAGCGGTGAGCATCGAGTTCGAAAACGAGATCACCGCCGAGCAGGCGCAGGATATCCTGCGCGAGGCGCCCGGCTGCATGCTGGTCGACAAGCGGGAGGACGGCGGATACGTCACCCCGGTCGAGGCGGCGGGCGACAGCGCCACCTACATCAGCCGCGTGCGCGAGGACCCGACGGTGGAGCATGGGCTGAACCTGTGGTGCGTTTCCGACAATCTTCGCAAGGGCGCGGCACTCAACGCCGTGCAGATCGCTGAACTGCTCGGGCGCGAATGCCTGAAGAAGGGATGATGCGCATAGGCGCCATCCTGACGGTGTCGCTGGCGCTCGTTGCGTGCGGCAGTGCCGAATCCGAACCCGCGCAACCCGTTGAAAATTCCCGGCCGGGGACCAATCCGCTTCTCGAGCGATTCGACGATGTCGTGCTGGTGGTCGATGCGAATGGGCTGGGAGGCTACCAGAAGGAACCGCTGCGCTTTGGCGCAGCGCGAGAAGATGTCGAGGCGGTCGCTGCGGCCGCGTTCGATTCTGCGGGCGAAACCTCCCGCAACGAGGAATGCGGGGCCGGGCCGATGGACTTCAGCCAACATGGCCCGCTCAGCATTGCCTATCAGGACGGCAGGTTCGCCGGATGGTTTCTGCGCGAGGGGAAGGGCGTGGTCACCTCCGACGGCATCAGGCCGGGCGTGTCGAACATGGAAAGCGTCAAGGCTGAACGTGACGTGCGCGAACTCGATACGACCTTGCCCGGAGAGTTCGAATATACCACTCCCGATTTCGGCACCATTCGCGGCTTTGCAGAAGACGGAAGGATCACCGCATTGCAGGCGGGGCTGAGTTGCTTTTTCCGTTAGTGAGCAATGCGAGGCTAACGGCAGACACGGGGAAAAGCGATGAGCAATCTGGGCAATGAGAAGCTCACCGGCGGGTGCCTTTGCGGCGCGGTGCGCTACAGCTTGAAGCCAGGCATGCGTTCCAAGCGCTATGCCTGCCATTGCACCGATTGCCAAAAGCGCACAGGCAGCGCGTTCAGTTGCCATATGCGGGTCATGAAGGTCGATCTCGACGTCTCCGGCGAGACCGACGAGGGGCAGTTTTCCCACCCGAGCGGGATGCAAAGCCGGATCGTTGGATGTGCCCGGTGCCGCTCGCGCATTTACGCGACCAGCGATGTCTATCCCGATGCGATCAGCCTGCGCTGGGGAACACTGGACAAGGCGAGCACCCTAAGCCCGGAGGCGCATATCTGGGTGAGAAGCAAACAACCCTGGATCGCAATTCCCGATGGCGTTCCGGCGCTTGATACCCAGCCAAAGGACGACGCGGGCTGGGCGAAGGTATTGGTCTCGAAATGAAAATGAAGGAAACGAAAACTGGCGGCTGCCAGTGCGGGCGCCTGCGTTATACCGCGCAGATCGATCCCTCGCAGGCGTATCTTTGCCATTGCCGAATGTGCCAGCGCGCGACGGGTGGCGTCTCAATCGCCTTCATCGGCCTGCCCAAATCCGACATGAATTGGGAAAGCGAGCCCGACTGGTACGCCAGCTCCCCCATCGCGCGGCGCCCATATTGCCGTGAATGTGGCACGCCGCTCGGCTTCGCCTTCAATGATGGCGAGAACATGGACATCACCGTGGGCAGCCTCGACGAGCCTTACGGTATCGAACCGCACTGGCACCTCGCCTCCGAGAAAATCCACGAGGCGTGGATCGACACCTCCGCCCTGCCGCGCAAGAAATTGAGCGATTACGAGCCGCTCGTGCGGAGGTGGAAGAAAGCGACGGGGAGCGTCCCGGAATGAAGACTGAAGCGCTCACCAGCTTCGACGGCACCCGCCTGGCGCTTCATCGCCATGGTGCCGGGCGACCGATCGTGTTGCTCCACGGTCTGTTCTCAAGCGCTCATATGAACTGGATCAAATGGGGCCATCACCAGGCGATTGCGGCCAAGGGTTTCGAAGTTCTGATGCTCGACTTCCGCGTGCATGGCGAAAGCGAGGCGCCGCGCGAGCCGGAGAAATACCCCCAGAATGTGCTGGTGCGCGACGTTGCGGCGCTGGTCGATCATTTAGGGCTTGAAGATTATGACCTGGGCGGCTTCTCGCTCGGCGCGAGAACCTCGCTTCACGCGGTCGCACAAGGCGTGCTCGCGCCGGCCCAGCTGGTGGTTGGCGGGATGGGCACTGCGGGACTGGGCGAATGGCACACGCGCGCGGCCAAGTTCCGGCGGGTAATCGATGAGTTCGATGCGATTCCGCGCGACGATCCGGATTACTTCTCGATGCAGTTCCTCAAATCGCAGGGGGTCGACCGGGTCGCTGCGCGGCTGCTGCTCGACACCATGCCCGATATGCCGCTGAGCGAGCTCGGGAAGGTCAGCATGTCGACGCTGGTGGTGTGCGGCGACCAGGATCGCGACAATGGTTCGGCGGAGGAATTGGCGAAGATGCTGCCCGATGCCAGTTTCGTCGAAGTGCCGGGGACGCATATGGGGAGCGTGACCAAGCCCGAGCTTGGTCATGCGATTGCCGACTGGTTGGGGAAAACACAATGAAAGTCGAAAATCCGAGGCTGAAGCTGTGGCTGGTCGGGCTTGCGCTCTTTGCCGTCCTGATCGTGCTGGGTATCTGGCTGGAGCGTTCCGCGTCGGTCGGGATCGTGGACCACCAGCTCGCGGGAGATGCCGCGACGGTCGATGCGATCCAGGCGCAGTGGCGCGACGAAGGGGTGCGCTGGCTGGCGATCGTCAGCATGCTGGGCGATCTCGTTTTCATTGGTGCTTATGGCTGGGGAGCGTGGATTGCGGGGCGCAGCTTCGTGGCCTTGGGGAACGGCCCGGTTCGCTTGATCGGCTGGATTGTGGCGGTCGCTGCTGCGGTGTTCCTGTTCACCGATTACGCCGAGACGATCCTGCAATTCATTCAGTTGATGCGCGAGGAAGGGTCAGATTCAATGGCGGCCACTGCTGCGGCCATGCAAAATCCCAAGAAATTCGCCTGGGTCGCGACCTTTGTGGGCGTGATCGCCGCGCTTGTCATTCGTCGATTTGCCCGCCCACGCGCTTGATTCGCGTTTCGTCGCAGTTCACACCCATGCCTTTACCCTAGGCCGGTCATTTAGCTTGTCAGAGAGGATGTTCCCCATGAAATTCGCTCCTGTAGCCGTTGGCGCGCTCGCGGTCTCGCTCGCTGCCTGCACCACCACCCCGGTGGAGCCTGTCGCCAGTGCCCCTGCGGCCGTCGCGGCCGAACCTTATCCATTGACGCCCGCGGGCGCGGCCGCATGGGTGGCGATGGTAGAAACGGAATATGCCGACCTGATCGTGGAGCAGGCCCAGATCGATTGGGCCAACCAGACCAACATCACAGACGAGACCAATGCCGCCGCTGCCGAAGTGGGTGGGAGGGTGACCGAGCGTTCGGTCGCCTACGCACTCGAAGCAGCGAAATATGCCGAGATCGACGGGCTCGACCCCGATGTGGCGCGCAAGCTCGATATTCTGCGGACCGCCATCAGCCTGCCTGCCCCGACCACGGCGGGCGCGGCCGAGCGCGCGGCAAAGCTCGCGGTCAGCCTGGCCGCGCAATACGGAGCGGGCAAGGGCACGCTAAACGGCCAGCCGATCAGTGGCTCCGACATCGAGGCCGAGATGGGCAACCTCAAGCACACGCCCGAAGAATATGCCGAGATGTGGGCGAGCTGGCACACCAATGTCGGCGCGCCGATGAAGGACGAGTACACCGAGCTTGTCGGGGTTTCGAACGCGGGTGCCCGTGAGCTCGGTTTTTCCGATGTCGGCGCGATGTGGCGTTCGGGCTACGACATGACGCCCGAGCAGTTCGCCGCCGAGACCGAGCGGATGTGGCAGGAGGTCAAGCCGCTCTACATGGCGCTGCATACCTATGTCCGCAGCCAGCTCAACGAGAAGTACGGCGACGCTATCCAGCCCGCGACGGGTCCGATCCGGGCCGATCTGCTCGGAAATATGTGGGCGCAGGAATGGGGCAATATCTATCCGCTGGTCGCGCCAGAGGGGGCCGGCGACATCGGTTACGATCTTACCGATCTGATTGCCGGCAAGGGATATGACGAGCGCGAGATGGTGCGCGTGGGCGAAGGCTTTTTCTCATCGCTCGGCTTCGAGCCGCTGCCGGCGACCTTCTGGGAGCTCAGTCAGTTCACCAAACCCGAGGACCGCGAGGTGGTGTGCCACGCCAGCGCCTGGAACCTGGACAATGTCGACGATCTGCGGATCAAGATGTGCACCAAGGTCAATGGCGACGATTTCGTCACCATCAATCATGAGCTTGGTCACAATTACTACCAGCGCGCCTATAACCAGCAGCCCTATCTCTACCTCAATGGCGCCAATGACTGCTTCCATGAGGCGATCGGC
>JBBSMH010000076.1:0-8274 GCA_038233275.1 Sphingomonadales bacterium
CGACCAACGATCTCGACGTCGAGACCCTGGGCGCGCTCGAGGAAGCGATCGAGAACTTCGCCGGCTGCGCCGTGGTCATCAGCCACGACCGCTTCTTTCTCGACCGGCTGGCGACGCATATTCTGGCCTTCGAAGGCAACAGCCACGTCGAATGGTTCGAGGGGAATTTCGGAGCCTACGAAGAAGACAAGCGGCGCCGGCTGGGCGATGCGGCGGACCGGCCAACACGGCTGGCCTATAAGAAGCTGACGAGGTAATCTCGCTCCGATCGTCGAAAAAGCGGCCTATCGGCCAGGAAGTTCGCTTGCCCATTATGGCCGATTATTGAGCACCCCCTGATCTCGCCACGCTGGGGTCGATGACCGCAACCCACCTCATCATCCATGGTCGCGTGCAGGGCGTTTTCTACCGTGGCTGGACCGTCGAGACCGCTCGCGGCCTTGGTCTCGCGGGCTGGGTCAGGAACCTGTCCGACGGCACGGTCGAAGCGCATCTGGAGGGCCAGCGTGAAGCCGTCGAGCGGATGATCGCGGCGATGCATGAGGGCCCGCCCAGTGCGCGGGTGGATCGGATCGAGAAGCGCGCGGTCGAAGCCCAAGGATTGCGCGGGTTCGAGCGGCGCTGAGGGGCACACCGCGCCCTTACGCCGCAATACCATTTTCCTACTTGCCCCGAGCCGGTCTAGCCTCGCGTCATGGCTCCTGTCGTCTGTCCGGATCCGCACCCTGCTGCCGCATCTCGTGGCTTGCCATCCGTACACCCGCAACTTTTTTCGTCTGGACAGTGTAACATGTGGTCCATGTCTCGATGGAGCGTTCATTTTCATCCGGCTAAATATGAACGAAATGCGTTACCCTTCATTCAGTTTCGCGTCAGCCCGTCGCGCCTAGACCGCGACTCATCGACAAACGCCGCAGTGGTGGAGCGGCATTCGCAAAACAGGACGGAGACACGCTCCATGACACTTGCCCAATACCTCAAGGGGAGCGCGCTAAGCGCTCTGGCCGCGGCAGCCGCTTTTGCGGCGGTGCCCGCGCAGGCAGCGGAAGCCGCGACCGCCGTGGCGCAACCGGAGGAGCCGGAATTCCAGCGCAACGAGCGCGGACAGCAGCGCAGCGAGCGGCGCGCGGAACGACGTGAGGCGCGCCAGCAGGCTCCCGAGCGCGCCCGCGAACCCGTGCAGCAGGCGCCCCAGGCGCGTCCGGTCGAGCGGCAGCGGGTCGAACGCCAGCAGGCGCAGGCTCGCCAGCAGGTGCAGCAGCAACGCAACCAGGTAGGTAGCGAGGTCGCGCGGGAGAATCGCCGCGAGGCGATGCAGCGGCAGATCGACCAGCGCGAGAGCCAGGGCCTGCGGCGCGGCAGCGATATCAGCAACGAGCGCCGAGCCGATATTGCAAACCAGCGCTCGGGACGCGACTGGAACCGTAGCGAGCGTCGCGACGGCGGGGCCACGAGCGGACAGCGCAACGATCGCTACACCGGAGATCGCAACCGCACCTATCGTGACGGCACTCGCGATGGGCGGCGGGCCGACAGGAGCGACGATCGCCGCGATACCAGCAATGCCTATCGCGATGGACGGCGCGACGGCTATCGGGACGGCAGCCACACCCGCGACCGGCGGGATTACCGCGACCGGCGCGACCACTACCGCGATCACCGCCAGTGGGACCGCCGCGCGTGGCGCGACAACCAGCGCTACAACTGGTATCGCTATCGTTACGCAAATCGCGACCTCTACCGGCTCGGGCGCTATTATTCGCCCTATCGCAACTATCGCTACAGCCGCCTGAGCATCGGGTTCTACGTCGACAATCTGTTCTATTCGTCGCGGTATTACATCAACGATCCGTGGCGCTATCGCCTGCCCGAAGTCTACGGCCCCTATCGCTGGGTGCGCTATTACGACGACGTTCTGCTCGTGGATATCTACTCGGGCGAAGTGGTCGACGTGATCTACGACTTCTTCTGGTAAGCCGAACCGAGGGCCCCCGTCCGCGACAGCCGCGGGCGGGCCCCTTCGCTTTCAAGCTTTCGGAGTGCCGAAGGGCAGCATGCGGAAGAGGTTGCCGTCCCTGTCGATCAGCGTGTGCTTGAGCGTTCCGAGGATGTGAATAGCGGTGATGACCAGCAGCGTCACCCCCGCCGCGGCATGAAGGCGAAAGATCTCCCGCGCGCCTTCCGGATCCGGCGCGACCGGCAGCGCGGGCAGGCTGAAGAGGCCGAAGACATCGACGCCCGAGCCGAACTTCGACATGGCGAGCCAGCCCGCCAACGGCATCACGATCAGCAGAACGTAAAACAGCGTGTGGGTGATCTTTGCCAGCCACCGCTCCCAAGTCGAAAGATGCCGTGCCAGGGGCGGATTGGGCCGAACGATGCGCACAGTCAGCCGAATGAGCACAAGCACCAGAAGAATCGCGCCGAGCGAGAAGTGATTGGACATGATTTCGCTGCCCGCCTCATCCGTAGCGGCGTTTTCTCCGGCCACGGCAATGCGCCACTGGACGATCACCCCGATGGCCAGCAGCCAATGAAGGATCATGGCAGCGGCGGGATAGCGATGACGCGCGTTATCGATCATGCAAACCTCTCCTGTTGCAACCCGCGAGAGCGAACCTATCACCCCTGCGCCGCGCCGCAAGGCGAAGTCTTGCCACCCGGCGCGGCGATGATAGATGGCCATTGATGGACAAGGTTATGACCATTCCCGATCAGGACGCGTTGCGCCGCGTCGGAGCCTCGGTGCGCAAGCGGCTGGAAAGCGATCCCGGCATCTACAAGGTGCCGACCGACAAGGCCGAGATCTTCGCGGTGGGCGATTTTCTCTCGCCTGAGGAATGCCGGCGTTTCGTGCGCCTGATCGATACGGTCGCGCGGCCGAGCGAACTTCACGACCAATCCTACGCCAGCAAGTTTCGAACGTCTTATTCGGGCAATTTCGATCCGAAAGATCCCTTCGTGATGAGCATTTCGCGGCGGATAGACGATCTGCTCGGGATCGCTTCCAAATGCGGCGAGACGATCCAGGGCCAACGCTACCTCCCGGGCCAGGAGTTCAAGCCGCACAACGACTGGTTCTACGTCGATCAGCCCTATTGGCCGCTCGAACGCACGCGCGGCGGGCAGCGTAGCTGGACCGCGATGGCCTTCCTCAACCGGGTGACCGAAGGAGGACACACCCATTTCGTCGAGGTCGGCGCCTCTATCCAGCCCAAGCCCGGCGTGCTGCTGGTGTGGAACAATGCCTTACCCGACGGGTCCCCCAACGAGAACACGATGCATGCGGGCACGCCGGTGATCAAGGGCGCCAAATACGTGCTGACCAAATGGTACCGCACGCGCAAGCACAGCTGAAAGGTCAGGCGCGCGCGAGCGCTTCGGCGATCAGCTTGCGGGTATTTTCCACGCCGTAAAGCGCGATGAAGCTGCCCATGCGCGGCCCCTGCGCAGAGCCAAGGAGCGTCTCGTAGAGCGCCCTGAACCAGTCGCGCAGCGTGTCGAAACCGAAGGCGGGGTCCTTGCCGATTTCGTAGACGAGGGTCTGGATGTCCTCGGCGGGCGTCCCAGGGTCCATCCCGGCCAGCGCATCGTCCAACGCCCTCAGCGCAGCGGCCTCGCGCTCATCCGGAGCACGCCTGTGCAAAGTCGGCGCCACGAAATCGCGATTGTAGGCGAGCGCCGTGCCGACCAGCTCGTCGAGCTCGGGATGCTCAGCTGGATCGGGATTATCGATGTAATTGCCGAGGTAGGACCACACCTGCGCACGATCCGCCTGCGCGCCGAGCACGCCCACCAGATTGAGCAGCAGCCCGTAAGTCACTGGCAAGGCCTCGCCCGCCCCCGGCGCCTCGCTGCCCTCGAAACCGCCGTTGGCCCGCTGCAGGTGCCACACCGGGTTGCCGAGCTGCTTGTCAAGCTCCTGTTCGGCCAGCCGCTCGCGGAATTGCCAGTAATCGTCGACCGCGCGCGGTATCACCCCGGGGTGCAGCTGCTTGGCGCTCCGGGGATTGTTGAAGATATAGAACCCCAGGCTCTCCTCGCTGCCATAGGTCAGCCATTCCTCGATCGTCAGACCATTGCCCTTGGACTTGGAGATCTTCTCGCCCTTCTCGTCGAGGAACATCTCGTAGATCAGCCCCTCGGGCTTTCTCCCGCCGAGCACCTGGACGATCTTGCCCGACTGCACCCCGCTGTCGGTCAGATCCTTGCCGTACATCTCGTAATCGACCCCGAGGGCATACCAGCGCATCGCCCAATCGACCTTCCACTGCAGCTTGGCCTGCCCCCCCAGCGCGGATTGCTCGACCGTGCCGCCATCCTCGTCGATAAAGCGGATCGTGCCCGCCTCGGCATCGACCACTTCCACCGGCACCTGCAGCACGCGACCCGTCGCAGGCGAGATCGGAAGGATCGGCGAGTAGGTCTGCCGCCGCTCCTCGCGCAGCGTGGGCAGCATGATGTCGAGGATGTCCTGATTGTGCCGCAGCACCTGCCGCAGCGCATCGTCGAAACCGCCCGAATTGTACCGTTCGCTCGCGGCGATGAATTCGTAATCGAACCCGAAGCGGTCGAGGAATTGGCGCAGCCGCGCGTTGTTGTGCGCGGCGAAGCTGCCGTGCTCGCCCCCGGACGGATCGGGAATCCGGCTGAGCGGCTTGTGCAGATTGGCCGCGAGCAGCCCGGGATTGGGGACATTGTCGGGCACTTTGCGCAGCCCGTCCATATCGTCGCTGAACGCCACCAGCCGCGTCCTGCCATCCTCCGGTCGCGCGCCGATCAGCGCCTCGAACGCTCGACGGACCAGCGTGGTGCGCAGCACTTCCTGAAAGGTGCCGATATGCGGTAGGCCCGAAGGTCCGTAGCCCGTCTCGAACAGCGCCGGCGAAATGCTTCCGTCCTTCGCGGTCTTCACCCCGTCCGGATAACGCTTGAGAAGCCGCTGGGCCTCCTGGAACGGCCAGGTCTTGTTGACGCGGGCGGCGTCGATCAGGGTTTCATCGCTCATCGCGCTCGCCTTCGCCGACTCGCCCCTGTGTTGCAAGTGCGAAGGGGCAAACGAGCGAGGCGGACCGCTCCTGCCGGTTTTAAATAGTGTGACTTTCGCTGCAAGCGCCCGGAATTTCGCGGGTTCCAAAGGAGGTTGCGAGGTGCCGGTGCGACTTTTGCAAGCTGCCCCTCGGCGCCCGGGCCCATGCCCTCGCAGCGTGCGAACGGATAGAGGTGCTTCGTCCTGGTCACGGGCCCGATCTATCAGGCGATTGGCAAGTAGGAAAATTGTCGAGGCAGGCCACCGATTGCCGCGCTTAGGTAGCCTTGTCTGAGGCGAGGTGACGGATCACAGGGGCGTGGCCTGTCTGGACCGATGTTTACTTTCCGTTCCGCCTTTCGCATGGTCGGCAGGTGACCACCTCCCTTTTTCTCCCCGCCCTACACGCCAGCCACGCCGGCACCTGGCTGCGCGAGGGGTCCGGCGAGACGCGCGGGGTTTCCAAGGGCGAGGCGGTGATGGCGTTAGCGGACACGCCATTGCTCATTCTCAACGCCCCCCTGGTAGCCAACAGGCTGGGCTATCCCGATCTTTCGGGACTGGATCTGCTCGAACTGTTTGCCTTCGTCCACCCGGCCAAATTCTGCGTGCCCACGCCCAAGGGCCTCGCGCATGCGCTCGGCCTGGCCGAACCTGACAGTGACGATGCCGTCCCCCTGTTGTTGCAGCAGGCGGCAGGCGCGCTGGTGGCGCGCTGCGACGGTGAGGACTGGCTCGAGCGCGAGGGCGCGTGGTCGACGCTGCAATCGCTTACCCGATTGCGCTGGCCGTGGGCGCAGGTGCTCGGCCCGCATGTCCGCAAGCCCGAACAGGCAGAGAAATGGTTGTTCAGTCGACTGCCCGAATGGGAGGAAGCGCCCGAACGCGCGCAGCCGCAACAGGTGCTGCTCGACGAGCTGGAAATCGAAGGCCAGCTGGAGCGGCTGACCGGCGCGGGTGCGGAGCGTCGCGAGGGGCAGCGCAGCTATTCCAGGGGCGCGGGCGGAGTGTTCGCCCCGCGCGGCAAGGACAAGCGGCCGCATCTGCTGCTGGCGCAGGCGGGAACGGGGATCGGCAAGACGCTCGGCTATCTCGCGCCCGCGTCGCTGTGGGCCGAACGATCGGGCGGCACGGTGTGGGTGAGCACCTACACCAAGAACCTCCAGCGGCAGCTGCGACAGGAAAGCACGCGCGCCTGGCCCGAGCGACGCGCCGACGGCTCGCGGCCGGTGGTGGTGCGCAAGGGACGCGAAAATTACCTGTGCCTGCTCAATCTCGAGGACGCGCTGCAGGGCGGCTTCGCGGGCCGCGCCGCGATCCTGGCGCAGCTTGTGGCGCGCTGGGCCGCCTATAGCCAGGACGGCGATATGATCGGCGGCGATCTGCCCGGCTGGCTCGGCACGCTGTTCCGCAAGCGCGGAATAACGGCGCTGACCGACCAGCGCGGCGAATGCGTCTATGCCGGCTGTCCGCATTACCGCAAATGCTTCATTGAACGCTCGGCACGCGCCTCCGCGCAGGCCGATCTCGTCATCGCCAATCATGCGCTGGTGATGGTCAACGCGGCCAGAGGCCGCGACCATGCGCAGCGCCCGACGCGGCTGGTGTTGGACGAAGGGCACCATGTGTTCGACGCCGCCGATTCGACTTTCTCCGCCGCGCTCACCGGTCAGGAGACGGTGGAGCTCAGGCGCTGGATCATCGGGCCGGAGAGGAATTCACGCGGGCGACGGCGCGGACTGGCGGCGCGGCTGGCCGATGTCGCAAGCTACGATGAGGCGGGGGGCGAGGCGATCGAAACGGCGATCGAGGCGGCGCAGGCGCTCCCTTCCGAAGGTTGGCTCGCCCGACTGGCGGAAGGCATGCCCGCCGGGCCTGTCGAGGCGCTCCTGTCGCAAGTGCGCGCGACGACCTATGCGCGCGACGAGACGGGGCAGGAAGCAGGCTATGGCATCGAGACCGAGGCCGCCTCGCTGCCGGGCGAACTGGTAGAAGTGGCTGGCACGGCCGCGCAGGCGCTGGCCTCTATCCGCCAACCGCTGATCAAGCTGGGCAGCCGGCTGGAGGCCGTGATGGAGGATGCGCCCGACTGGCTCGACGCGCAGGGCAGAGCGCGGATCGAGGGCGCGCGGCATTCGCTCTCCTGGCGTATCGACCTGCTCGCGGCGTGGGAGGCGCTGCTGTCGCGGCTCGGCGGCACCGGCGATCCCCAGTTCGTCGATTGGCTGGCGGTCGATCGCAATGATGCGCGCGAATTCGACGTTGGCGTCTACCGCCACTGGCTCGACCCGATGCTGCCCTTCGCCAAGGTGGTACTCGAGCCCGCGCATGGGGTAATGCTGACCAGCGCCACACTGACCGACCGTGGCGAGAGCGGTGTCGACTGGGCGGGGGCGATCGCCCGCAGCGGCGCGCCACATCTCAACCTCGCGCCCGCGCAGATCCAGGCCGACAGCCCGTTCGATTACGCCGCGCGCGCCGAGGTCCTGATCGTGACCGACATTCGCCGTGGCGACATTCCTGCTCTTGCCGGAGCCTATGCGCGGCTGATCGAGGCGGCGGAGGGTGGTGTGCTGGGCCTGTTCACCGCGATCCGGAGGATGCGCGCGGTACATGGGCGGATCGCCGACCGGCTGGCGCGCGGCGGCCTGCCGCTTTACGCGCAGCACGTCGATCCGATCGACACCGGCACGCTGACCGATATCTTCCGCGACGATCCGCGCGCCAGCCTGCTGGGCACCGACGCGCTGCGCGACGGGGTCGATGTTCCGGGGCGCAGCTTGCGCTGCGTGGTGATGGAGAGCGTACCCTGGCCACGCCCGACCATCCTTCACCGCGCCCGCCGTGCCGCGGCTGCCGCCGAGCTGCCGAGCGGCGCGCAGCTTTACGACGACCGCATCATCCGCGCGCGGCTGGCGCAGGCGTTCGGACGGTTGATCCGCACCCGCGAGGACGCCGGACATTTCGTCGTGCTCTCGTCCGCCTTGCCCAGCCGGCTCCTCCCCGCCTTTCCCGAGGGCACACCGGTCATCCGCCTGACGCTTGCGGAAGCTTTACAGCGAGTGGGCCAGGGTGTTGGAGGTGCGGCGATGCGAGACGACGAAACGCTCGATGTCGGCCTGGAAACCGATCGCGGGACGCGCACGTGAAGCGGCTCGGCCTGCTGCGTCACGCAAAATCCGACTGGGGGAAGAGCGGCAAGCCCGATTTCGAGCGTGGGTTGAACGAGCGCGGGTGCCGGGGCG
>JBBSMH010000077.1:0-8249 GCA_038233275.1 Sphingomonadales bacterium
CTATTTCTCCCTTGAATACGGGTTCCTCGCGATGTTCGAAGGCAAGGATCGGCGCGGGTGGCGCGAGCACGTAATCGTAGGTCTCGAACAGCTCGCTCCACGTGGCTTCGTTGCGCGCCTGCGCGTCGAGCAGGTCGAACCAGTCCGTCGCCGTCGCGCGCTTCCCGTCCGGCCCCGGCAGGCCGCGCGCCATCGCGATATTGAGCATGCGCATATAGTCGGCATGTTGCTGGGCGAGATCGGGCAGGAGATGGATGCCGCGGTCGATCCGTACGCCTCCGGCATCGAGCGCCGATACCGCTTCTTCGATCGGCTTGCGAACGGCAGCGTCAACGGGGCTCACCGGGTGATCGAGCATCAGCAGGAGCCGGCAATCCTTCAGCGCCTTGTCGCCTCGGCGTAGGGGGATGGATGTCGTGACCCGCAACAGCGCGGCAAGGTCCTCTCCACAGCGCGCCAACGGCCCTGCAGTCGAAAGCGCGCCATCATGGCCGCCCGTGCCTGCCATCATCGGATGCTCGTGCCCAGCCTTGCTGACCAAGCCCCAGCTGGTCTTGTGCCCCCAGACGCCGCAGAAATGCGCGGGCACGCGGATCGATCCGCCGATGTCGGTGCCGTAGTCGCAGGGCACCATCCCGCTCGCTACCGCCGCCGCCGATCCTCCCGAGGAGCCGCCGGGGCTACGCGCGTGATCGTGCGGATTGGCGGTGCGGCCGTAGACAGGATTGGTCGATTGCCAATCGGACAGGTCGGGCGGAACGTTGGTCTTGCCGAGGATGACTGCGCCTGCCGCCTTGAGCCGCCTCGCAACCTCGGAATCCTTCTGGGCAATCTGGCGTGCGAACCGCTTGTGCCCCCAACAGGTCGGCAAGCCGGCGATATCGAAGCTTTCCTTGATCGTTATCGGGACGCCGTACAGCGGCTGGTCCTCGCGCGGCGCATGATCGTTCATCGCCTTCGCCGCTTCCCGGGCGCGGTCGAAATCGGGCACCGCCACCGCATTGACGTGCGCATCGTCGCGCTCGATCCGCGCGATGGCGTGCTCGACCGCCTCGAGTGGGGAAAGCTCGCCCGCCCGGATCGTCTCTGCCGTCTCGAGCGCGCCGGGTCTGTCGGTCAGTCGCGGATAGGCCAAATTGTCTCCTCCTCGTTCGCGCGTTTGTAGCGTGAGAGGGGGGGTGGTCAAATGTGAATCGGCTTGCCCTGGACTGCCATCGCCGCTTCCTTGATCGCCTCGGAATGCGTCGGGTGGGCGTGACAGGTATAGGCGATATCCTCGCTGGTTGCGCCGAATTCCAACGCCAGGGCGGCTTCCGCGATCATCGTGCCGGCCACGCTGGCAATACACCAGACGCCCAGCACGCGGTCGGTTTCCGCATCGGCGATCACTTTCACGAAGCCTTCCGGCTCGTGATTGGTCTTGGCGCGGCTATTGGCCATCATCGGAAACTTGCCCACCTTGACCTTGGCCTTGTCGCCGCCCGCGGCCTCGATGGCTTCTTCGGTGGTCAGACCAACGCCGGCGATCTCAGGCCAGGTATAGACCACGCCGGGAATTACATCGTGGTTCACGATGCCGGTTTGCCCGGCAATGTTCTCGGCGCAGGCGATCCCTTCGTCCTCGGCCCTGTGTGCGAGCATCGGGCCGGGGATCACATCGCCGATCGCCCATACCCCGTCCACCTTGGTGCGGAATTCGTGGTCGGTCTCGATCTGCCCGCGTTTGTTCACCTCAAGCCCGATATTCTCCAAGCCCAGCCCCTCGGTGTTCGGCCGCCGCCCGATCGAGACGAGTACGCAATCGGCCTCAAGCGTCTGCTCGTCACCGCCGGCGCTCGGCTCGAGCGTCAGGGCCGCCTTCTTGCCCTTTACTGAGCATCCGGTGACCTTGGTGGACAGGCGTAGCTCCATGCCCTGCTTTTTGAAGATCTTCGCGGCTTCCTTGCGAATGTCCATGTCCATGCCCGGCAGCAGCTGGTCGAGGAATTCGACCACGATGACTTCGGTGCCGAGCCGCCGCCAGACCGAGCCGAGCTCAAGCCCGATCACTCCGCCGCCGATGACGACCAACTTCTTCGGGACCGATTTGAGTTCGAGCGCGCCTGTGGAATCGACCACGACCTGTTTTTCGTTGTCCACATCGACATTGGGAAGCGGCGTCACCGAGGAGCCGGTGGCGATGACAACGTTCTTTGCCGTCACCGTCTCGCCCCCGACCTTCACCGTATGCGCGTCCTGGAAGGTTGCGTGACCCTTCTTCCAGTCGACCTTGTTCTTCTTGAACAGGAATTCGATGCCCTCGGTGAGACCGTCCACCGCGTCGAGCCTCTGCGCGTGCATTTGGCCGAGGTTGAGCTTGGGGGTCACCTCGATCCCCATTTCCTTCATCTTGCCGCCCTTGGCCGCTTCGAAATACTCGCTCGCATGCAGCATCGCTTTGGACGGGATGCAGCCTACGTTGAGGCAGGTCCCGCCCAGCGTCGCGCGGCTTTCGGCACAAGCCGTCTTCAGCCCCAGTTGCGCCGCGCGGATGGCGGCGACATAGCCGCCGGGGCCGGAGCCGATTACGAGAACGTCGTAGTCGTAATTCTGGTCAGCCACCGATTTCCTCCGTTGGCGTTGTTGCTGTTTCTTTCCCCGAGGCCGGCCCGGTGCGCGCGGCACACTCGTTCACGATGCCCTCCAGCCGCTCGCGGCTCATATCGGCCAGCGTCAGATCGGGATCGGCCATGACGGTGTCCGCGCTGCACTGGCAAACCTCCGCGATGCGCCCTGCAGCGATCCCCGCGCCTTCCGAAAACTGCCGGCATTGGGCGGCAATGGCGCTGCGCGCTTCGCCCTCGACCGTCTCGCCGGCGATCTGCGTTGCGGCATCGCATCCGGCAAGGCTCAGGACGCACAGGGGTAGCAGGATCGCTCGTTTCAACATCGGTTCGACTTCTTTCGGGGCCATCAAAGATCGATCAGCATCCGCGTGGGATCCTCGATCGCTTCCTTGATGATTTTCAATGCGGTTACCGCCTCGCGCCCGTCGATCAGGCGGTGGTCGTAACTGAGCGCGAGATACATCATCGGCCGGACCACGATCTCGCCATCGACCACCACCGCGCGGTCCTCGATCCGATGCAAGCCCAGCACCGCGCTCTGCGGCGGGTTGATGATCGGCGTGCTCATCAGGCTGCCGAACACACCCCCGTTGGAAATGGTGAAGGTTCCGCCCTTCATGTCCTCCATCGTCAGCGTGCCTTCCTTGGCGCGGCTGCCGAAATCGGCAATGTCCTTCTCGATTTGCGCGAAGCCCTTCTTGTCGGCGTCGCGGATCACGGGGACCACCAGGCCGTTGGGCGCGCTCACCGCGATCGAGATGTCGACGTAGTCGTGATAGACGATCTCGTCGCCCTCGATATAAGCGTTGACGGCGGGCACATCCTTGAGCGCGAGGCACGCGGCCTTGGCGAAGAACCCCATGAAGCCGAGCTTGATATCGTGCTTCTTGGCGAACAGCTCCTTGTACTTCTCCCGCGCCTCAATGACCGCGCTCATGTCGCAATCATTGAAGGTTGTGAGCAGCGCAGCGTTGTCTTGTGCGCTCTTAAGCCGCCGGGCGATGGTCTGCCGCATGCGCGTCATCTTCACGCGCTCTTCGCGACGCTCGACCGTCTGTTGGGATGGTGAAGCGGGTGCGGACGAGGGGGCTGCGCCGGTTGCCTGCTTCGCGTCCGCCCCGCCGTCGCGCTTGGCCTGGGCGGCGGCGATCACGTCTTCCTTGGTCAGCCTGCCATCCTTGCCGCTGCCCTTGATGGTCGAAGGATCGACGCCATGCTCGAGCACTGCGCGGCGGACCGCGGGGCTCAGCGTCTGAGCGCCAGGCCGGGCATCGGGCATCGCCTCGATTTCCCCAGCAGAAGCCTCCCCGGCGTTTTCGTCGAGCGCATCCTCGGCCTGCTCGGAGGGCGATTCCTCGGGATGCCGGCGCTCGGTGGTCTCCTCGGGCCCGGCCTGCGCGGCGTCGTCCTCGATGGTTGCGATCACCGCGCCGACCTCGACCGTGTCGCCCACGCCTACCCGATGCTCACCGATCACGCCTGCAATCGGGGAGGGGACCTCAACCGCGACCTTGTCCGTCTCGAGGCTGACGATCGGCTCGTCTATCGCGACCGGATCGCCGGGCTTTTTCAGCCATTCGCCGACGGTCGCTTCGCTGACCGATTCACCCAGGGTGGGGACTTTGACTTCGGTGGCCATAAATCTGTTTCCTCAGGCCTTCTTCTTGCGGGATTTGACGGACTTGGGCTTGGCCCTGTCGCCATTGCGGATTGCCTTGCCGCCATCGTTGAGCCCCAGCGCCATCGAAACGAGGCAGCGCTGCTGCTCTTCGTGGCGGCTGGCATAGCCCGTGGCGGGAGAAGCGGCCTCTTCGCGGCCCGCATAGCGCGGGCGCATGCCCTGGTGCCCGACTTCGCTCAGTGCAGCTTCGATCTTGCTCTCGACGAAGAACCAGGCCCCATTGTTGCGCGGTTCCTCCTGGCACCAGACGACTTCTTCCAGGTTCGCCATCCGATTCATCCGTTCGGCCAGCGGCTCGCCGGGGAACGGATAGAGCTGTTCGATCCGCACGATCGAGACCTCCTTAGTCCCCTCTTCCTCGCGCCTCTCATGAAGGTCGTAATAGACCTTGCCCGAGCACAGGACGAGACGGCGGACATCCTTGTCGGCGGTATCGACCAGGTCGGACTTGATCCGCATGAAATGCGTGTCGCCCAGGAAATCCTCGGCATCGCTTTTCGCCAGCGGGTGCCGCAGCAAGCTCTTGGGCGTCATGATGATCAGCGGCTTGCGGAAGGGGCGCAGCATCTGACGGCGCAGGACGTGGAAGTAATTCGCCGGGGTGGTGATGTTGCACACCTGGATATTGTCGTTGGCGCAAAGCTGGAGGAAGCGTTCGAGCCGCGCCGAGCTGTGCTCCGGCCCCTGGCCCTCATAACCGTGCGGCAGCAGCAGGACGAGACCGTTGGCGCGCAGCCATTTGACCTCTCCGCTGGCGATGAACTGGTCGATCATCACCTGCGCCCCATTGGCGAAGTCGCCGAACTGCGCTTCCCACATCACCAGCGTCTTGGGATCGGCCATGGCGAAGCCGTATTCGAAACCGAGCACGCCATATTCCGACAGGATCGAATCATAGACCTCGAACTTTCCGTGCGGCAGGGTGGCGAGCGGAATGTATTTGCGCTCGTCCTCCTGATCGACCCAGATCGCGTGCCGCTGGCTGAAAGTGCCACGGCCCGAATCCTGACCCGACAGGCGCACGCCGAAGCCTTCGGTGACGAGGCTACCGAATGCGAGAGCTTCCGCAGTGGCCCAGTCGAAGCCTTCGCAGCTCTCGAACATGTCCTTCTTGGCGCTCAGCACGCGGTCGAGCGTCTTGTGGATCGCAAGGTCCTCCGGAACAGTCGTCAGCGTGCGGCCGAGGCTGTCGAACAGCTTTCGCGGAATGGCGGTTTCGACATTGCGCCGGGCGGTTTCGGGATCGACCGGCTTGTTGAGCCCCGCCCAGCGGCCGCCGAACCAGTCCGCCTCATTGGGCTTGTAGCTGGTCGCCGCGTCGAATTCTTCCTGCAGATGCGCGGTGAATTCCTCGCGCAGCCTGGGCGCCTCTCCCTTCTCGATCACTCCTTCCTCGATCAGCGCATCGGCATACAGGAAACTGACCTTGGGATGCGCGCGGATGGCATCGTACATCAGCGGCTGGGTGAACTTGGGCTCGTCGCCTTCATTGTGCCCGAAACGGCGATAGCACCACATGTCGATCACCACGTCGCGCCCGAATTTATGGCGGTATTCGACCGCGAGCTTGCAGGCGAAGGTCACCGCCTCGGGGTGATCGCCGTTGACGTGGAGGATCGGCGCCTGGACACCCTTGGCCACATCACTGGGATAGGGTGACGATCTGGCAAAATTTGGGCTCGTGGTAAAACCGATCTGGTTATTGATGATGAAATGGATGCAGCCACCCGTGGAATAACCGCGCACGCCGGAGAGGCCGAAACATTCCCAGACAACGCCCTGGCCGGCGAACGCCGCATCGCCGTGGATCAGCACGGGGAGAACCTGTTCGTGCTTCTTGAGATCGTCGCGGATCGCCTGCTGCGCGCGCGCCTTGCCCAGTACCACGGGGTTGACCGCCTCCAGATGGCTGGGATTGGGAACCAGCGACATGTGGACGCTGATCCCGTCGAACGTGCGATCGGTGCTGGTGCCGAGGTGGTACTTGACGTCGCCCGATCCGCCGACGTCGTCGGGATTGGCGCTGCCGCCCCGGAACTCGTGGAAGATGACCTTGTAGGGCTTGGCCATCACGTTCGCGAGCACGTTCAGCCGCCCTCGATGCGCCATGCCGTAGATGATCTCGCGCACGCCATGTTGGCCGCCATATTTGATGACCGCCTCCAGCGCGGGGATCATCGCTTCGCCCCCGTCGAGGCCGAAACGCTTGGTGCCGACATATTTCTTGCCGAGGAAGTTCTCGTATTCTTCGCCGCGGATCACCGCCTGGAGGATCGCCCGCTTGCCTTCCGGAGTGAACTGGATCGTCTCTTCGGGGGTCTCGAAGTGATCCTGCAGGAAGCGGCGTTCCTCGGTGTCGGCAATATGCATGTATTCGAGGCCGACCTTGCCGCAATAGGTGGAGCGCAGGGTTTCGTAGAGCGTGCCGATCTTGACCCATTCGTAGCCGAACACGCCGCCGACATAGACTTCCTTGTCTTCTTGCCCGGCGAAGCCGTGCCATTCGAGCGTCAGATCCTCGGGCTGTTCGCGATGCGACAGGCCGAGCGGGTCGAGATCTGCAGCGAGATGCCCGCGCACGCGGTAGAGCCGGATCAGCAACATCGCGCGGATCGAGGCGTCGCAGGCGTCCTCGACCGCCCTGGGATCGGTCGGCTTGCCCGCCTTCCGGGCCGCCTCGGCCACTACCGGCTGCATCTGCGTGGGGTCGAGCGCCTGGACCAGTTCGGCCTCGCTGCCCGAAACTTCGTCGAGCCAGCGCGCATTGCCCCAGCTCGGGCCTGGCTGCCGCCCGTCCTGGTCGCCCAGCTCGGGCAGGAAATCGTGGCTCTCGTTACCCATTGTCACCTCACATAGAAGGAGTGCGCCAGAAGCCTGGGCGTTCCTCAAGCGAGTTCCTTCAGCATCGTGTCGAGAGTGGTGCCGAGCTCGCTCGGCGACTGGGCGACCCGGATGCCGGCCGCCTCCATCGCCGCGATCTTGTCGTCGGCGCCGCCCTTGCCGCCGGAAACGATCGCGCCCGCGTGGCCCATGCGGCGTCCCGGAGGGGCGGTGCGGCCGGCGATGAAGCCGACGATCGGTTTCTCGCGGCCGTTCTGCGCCTGCTCCGCGATGAACGCTGCCGCTTCCTCCTCGGCGCTCCCGCCGATCTCGCCGATTATCACGATCGACTTGGTCGCATCGTCGGAAAGGAACAGGTCGAGCACGTCTATGAAATTGGTTCCGTTGATCGGGTCTCCGCCGATGCCGACCGCGGTGGTCTGGCCCAGGCCGACCTGCGTGGTCTGGTGCACCGCTTCATAGGTCAGTGTGCCCGAGCGGGAGACGATGCCCACAGACCCTTTCTGGAAGATGTTCGCGGGCATGATGCCGATCTTGCATTCGCCCGGGGTCAGCACGCCGGGACAATTGGGGCCGACCAGCCGCGACTTAGATCCCACCAGCGCGGCCTTGACCTTGACCATGTCGAGCACCGGAATGCCCTCGGTAATGCAGACGA
Organism: Sphingomonadales bacterium; assembly: GCA_038233275.1. GTDB lineage: Bacteria > Pseudomonadota > Alphaproteobacteria > Sphingomonadales > Sphingomonadaceae > Qipengyuania. The sequence goes on from JBBSMH010000077.1 coordinate 7,787, forward strand.
TCAGCGGAATTTCCGCATCGATCGCCTCGCAGATCGCATCGGCCGCGAAGGGCGGGGGGACGTAGATCACGCTGGCATTGGCGCCGGTCGCGGCCTTTGCCTCGCGCACGGTATCGAAATTGGGCAGGCCCAGATGCGTCGTCCCGCCTTTCCCCGGCGTGACCCCCGCAACCATCTGCGTCCCGTAATCGAGCGCCTGCTGCGTGTGGAAGGTGCCGGTGTCGCCCGTCATCCCCTGGGTAATGACCTTGGTGTTCTTGTCGACGAGGATGCTCATGCAAGATCTCCGTCCAGACCTTTGCACGCCTCGAGCAGCTCCTCGACCGCGTCGGTGCTGACCTTGAGGTTGCTCCTTTCCTCGTCGGACAACTCGATCTCGATCACGTCCTCGATCCCGTCCGCGCCAATCACTGCGGGCATTCCGACGTAGAGGCCGTCCAGGCCATATTTGCCCTGGACGAAG
>JBBSMH010000078.1:0-8235 GCA_038233275.1 Sphingomonadales bacterium
AAAAAATAGGGCAATCCCCGGGATCGGCGGTTGCGCGATAGGAGCCGCCCCGACAGGATGACGTTAGGTGGGACGGATCTAGATCGCGTCCATTCGAGAAGAGACACCTTTGGCAGAGCCTCAGCAGAACAATCTTCCGCAGCGCGCGCTTGTCGTGGAAGACAATATGATCATTGCGCTGGACACGCAGGAATGCCTGCTCGATCTCGGGATTGCGCAGATCGATGTCGAGGCGACTGTCGCCCGCGCCTTGGCTTTGATCGAAAAGCATGATTACGATCTGGCGCTGCTCGACTGCAATCTGGGTTCCGAGACGAGCGACCCGATCGCCGAAGAGCTAGCCAGCCGCGGCGTGCCCTTTTGGCTCGCGACCGGCTATCGCAATCTCGATGAGAAAACCGAACAGCTGGGAGCTCAGGGAATGCTGGTGAAGCCCTTCCGCCCCAATGAGTTGAAGAAGCTGCTCGAAGAATATTCCGCGCTGGCTTAGCCCGCTCTGGGCGAGACGATCAGCGTGCGCTGCGCTTGCGAGAAATCCGCCTCGTGGATGTCTTGCGCAAAGGCGCACTCCCCGGCCTCGACGATGTTTCCCGACAAGCCGATCCTGCCCGAAATCGGCAGTATTTGAGCTCCTCCAGCATGGGCTTGCAGCACATCGGCGGCAGGCCGGCCGAGGCATTGGTCGAGGCGAAAATGCGGGCCGTCGACCAGAACGACCGCCGCAGCGGGATCGACCCTTCGGGAGCGCGAATCGCGGTAGGGCTCACCCTTCGCCACGCGCAATCCATTCTCCAGATGCAACTCGCGCGGGCGCCCGTAGTCGAAGAGGCGATAGGTGATGTCGGTGTTTTGCTGAACCTCGACCAGCGCCAGGCCCGGCCCGATCGCGTGAACGGTGTTGGCAGGCAGGTAAAAGAAGTCGCCCGCCTGCACCTTATGCCAGGTCAGCAGATCCTCGATCGATCCGTCGAGCGCGGCCCGCCGCATCGCCGCGGCACCTATCGGCGCGTCGAAACCTATCGCCAGCGACGCGTCCGGTTGAGCGTCCAGCACCAGCCAGCACTCGTCCTTGCCGGCCACGCCCTCGCCCGCCTGGCCGGCCGCCGGATGGACCTGGACCGAAAGCTTCTCGCTGGTGAAGAGGTATTTGATCAGCAGCTCGTCGGCAGCCAAGGGCGGCTCGAACCAGATTTCGCCGACCGGCTGCTCTACTTCGCAATCAAAGGGCGGCGGCAATCGCGTGCGTCCCCAGACCTTTTCCACGCTTCTGGCGGAGAGCTTCATTGCTGCGAGGCCCCGGGCAGCTTGCCCACATGCCCAACTTTGGCGCGCGAGGTCACCAGCACCTCGTCGCCGTCGACCACTACGATCACATCGCTCAGCCCGACCACCGAAACGCGCGGGCCATCGCTTTCGACCATCACCCCGCTACTGTCGAGCAGATCGGCCCGGCCGCGGACCACATTGCCCCCATCATCGCTTTCGCGCGCCTCCATCAACGCATCCCAATTGCCGATATCGGACCAGCCCATCTGGGCAGAGACGACCGCGGCGCGGTCCGTCGGCTCCATCACCGCGTAGTCGACCGATTCGCCGTCGATCGCGGCAAAGGCGTTGAGTGAGGGAAGGACCTGCCAGCCCTCGATCCTGGCACGCTCCACCGACTGCGCGACCGCCACGGCCATCGCAGGCCGGCACCGCTCCAGCTCCCGGAGAAAGACACCAGCCTGAAACACGAAGATGCCCCCGTTCCACACGTAACCGCCGTCGGCCAGATAGGTCTGTGCCCGATGGAGATCGGGCTTCTCCACGAAGCGCTCCACCCTGTGCCCTTCACCCACCGGCTCTCCCTTGCGGATATAGCCATAGCCGGTCTCCGGGCTTGTCGGGGCGATGCCGAAGCACACCAGCCAATCCTCTCGCGCCAGCGCCGCCGCGCTCTCCACCCCGGCGCGGAAGGCCTGCTCGTCGGCAATATGGTGATCGCTTGGACAGACCAGCATGATCGCATCGTCGGGCAGAACATGCGCCGCCAGCGCAATGGCGGGGGCGGTGCTCTTCGCCGCGGGCTCGATGATCAGGCGCGCGCCGTCGGATAGGCCGCGCTGCGCCTCGATCAGCGGCGTATGCGCGGCACCCGCGACGATCACCGGCGGCGCGAAGCGCCCTGCATCGCAGGTGCGCGCGAGTGTCTGTTCGAACAGCGTCCCCTCGCCCAGCAGCGGCAGGAAAGGCTTGGGGCGGTGCTTGCGGCTCCGCGGCCAGAGGCGCGTCCCGCTCCCGCCGCACAGGATCACCGGATGGATTGTCGTCACCTGCTCGCCTGCCTTCCGACTGTTCGCCGGGCCCCCATAGCGCAATTCAGCGCGAACGGAAGAAATCCTGCCGCCAGCCGTAGCGGGCGGGCACCGGATTGCCTTGGGCATCGCGTGCGGGGTTGAAACGGATGCGTTCGATCACCAGCGGGCAGACCAGCGCATTGGTGGCAGGATCGGGGCCGGGGTTCGAGACGCTGCAATCGGACGCGCGGCCATTCACGCCGACGGTGAAGACGACGGTGACCGAGGTACCATCACGCACGCTGCGGCCACCCGGGGGGACAGGAAAATCGCGCGCCGAATTGATCGAGCCCGAGCGGACCGTCGGGCGCGTCGCAATCCCCCCGCCGCTCCCTTTTCCGGCATTGCCGCTGCCCGTTCCCGGGCCCGATCCCGCCGCGCCCGTCCCCGCGCCTGCCTCGCGCGCACCGGAGCTCGGCGCGGTGCCGGTCGAGGCGGCTTTGGGTGCCGGGGTTTCGCGCGCGATCGGCTTCTTGGGACTGGGCGCCGTTACCGGGCTGGGAATGGCCTGCTTGCCTGGGTCGCCCTGCATGCCCTCGTCAGGCTCGTCTTCCTTGGGCGGCTCCTCGGGCGTCGTGATCGTGACTTCGAAGGCGCTGACCACCGAGCGCTCCACGCTCTGCACCGTGCCAGGCGCGAGCGCGCGCAGCAGGCCGTAGAAGATCGCCACGTGAATGATCGCGATGAGCACGATCACCGCCGGACGCGGCTTGCGTTTGGTGTTGCTGAACCGGGTTTCTGGCTTGCTCACATCAGCCCAAACGAATTGCCGCTCTCCCGCGTTCCGCCCGGATCGTGCCCTCGCTCTCTACAAGGGGTGAAGATGGGAGACGACGATGAAGCTGACAAATTACTCGCGACCGCGCGATGGCGCATTGAGGGACCGTGGAGCGGACGAGGCGGCGAGCGAGCTGAAGCCGGTCGATCTCGCCGCGCTGGTCGAGGATTGCGTGGCGCTCAGTCGCGCACAAATCGAGCGCTCGGGCCTGCTGGTGATGGTCCATATCGATCGGGACATTCCCTCCGCGGTGCGCTGTCATCCGCTTCCGCTGCGCCGGATCCTGCTGACCTTGCTCGGCAATGCGGCGCGGTTCACGACCGAAGGCGAAATCGCCGTCTCGCTCACCCGCAAGGGCGGGACTTTTTCGATCGCCGTGGACGACAGCGGGGTGGGTATTGAGACCGATCGGATTGAGGCGATCTTCGATTTCCCTTCCGATCGTGCAGATTGTGGGAACGGAACTTACCGCGCAAGCAGCGTGGGCCTTCCGGAATCGCGACGACTGGTAAAGACGTTGGGCGGCACTCTCGCGGCAAGAAGCGAAACGGGAAGGGGCTCCTGCTTCACGCTGACCTTTCCGCTGATCCCCCTGGCGGAAATCGAGTACGAGTGCCGGGCGCACAAGCGCTTGGAAGCGCAGTATTATGCGCGCGCCACGAGGGTGCTGCTGGCGGAGGATCACGAGGTCAGCCGCCTCGTCGCGATGTCGATGCTCGATCGCTGCGGGCTGGCGTTCGATATTGCGCACGATGGCGAGGAAGCGATCGAGAAAGTCCTCGCCGCGCTCGACGCGGGTCGGCCCTACGAGCTCTTGCTGATGGATCTCGACATGCCCGAATGCGACGGGCGCGAAGCGGCGCGGGTAATCAGGCTGGCGGGGATCGACGCCGAGATGCTGCCGATCGTCGCGCTGACGGCGTCCGCTGCGGACGCGGACGTCAGAGCTGCGCTTGCCGCGGGAATGCAGGCACAGCTTCTAAAACCGCTGGCGTTCGGCGAACTGGTCTCGGCGCTGAACCGGTGGCTCCCCCATCGGGTCCTCGGCACTGACGGGCCCCTAGTACAATTGCCGCAGGGTTTGCACCCCTGTCCCTCGTCGGAGTTTTTAGGGGCGCAAAAGGAAACGGCGGCCCGATAAAGGACCGCCGTTCCTGTTATTCTCAGCAGGTCTGATTGGATTAGAACTCGTAGCTCACGCCCAGTTGGATCTTCCACAGCGAGGAAGATCTCTGGACGAAGGGGTCACGGAAAGAGACCGTGTTCGTCACCGGATCGAAACTGCTGAAGCTCGAGGTGTAGACGTAACGGCCCTGGCTATCCACGTCCGCGCGAACCAGCGCCTCGGAATAGCTATATCTTTTCAAGACGTTGGCGTCACTGTCGAGCAGGTTGAGGAAGTTTTCGAAATCGACGAACAACCGCAGCTTGTCCTGCTTGAACCCGAACGTGCTCATCGGACCGGGGATTTCCTGGCCGAAGCGCAGGTCGAGATCGTAGAACCACGGATTGCGGCAGCTGTTGCGCGGCAGCGTCTGGCCCCGGTACTCGTTGAGGCACGGTGTGGCCGAGATAAAGCTGTCGAGCGCCTGCGCGAAAGCGCTGTTTGCGATCACGACATTGGGATCGCCCACCCCGGTCGGGATGTAGAGCAGCGAGTTGAAATCGCCGCTGGCGCTGTCGTTCAGGACCGCAGACGGAGCGTTGTCGAACACGGCCGAGAACGGGCGGCCCGAACGGCCGACGAAGACGAAGCCGAAGCTGGTGTCGTAATCGCCGAAGAAGGCTTCGCGCACATTGAGGCCCAGCGTGATATTGTGCCGGGTCTGATATTCCGCGGTCGCCACGTCCACCGCCTGCCGGTCCGCCGCTGCGACGATGTCGAAGCTGGAGGTCGCGGTCGAACTGTTCGAGTAACGGTTGTTTTCCGCATCGGTGTAGGCATAGCCCAAGTTGAAGCGGATCGAACCATTGTCCGTGAACAGACCCCGCTGCCAGCCCTTCGACAAGATGGCCGAGAAAATCTTGCTCTCGAAGCTTGGCCCGTTGGTCAGCTGGATTTCGTCATCCCGATCGGTGTTGAAGCACGCCGTATTGACGTTGGTGTACTGGGGCGGACGGCCGCCGGTGCCGACCAACTGCGCGGTGCAGCCGGGCACCGAAGGGTCGATCGCGCGGTAGATGGGACGACCGTCGACGGTAAAGCCGTTGAGGCCAAGCGCCGGATTGACCACCTGGGACAGATCGACGAAATCGATCGGGTTCTCGAATCGCGAATAGATGAAGTCGAGAGCCAGGTTCCAGTCGCTGAACAGGCCGCTTTTTGTGCCGAAGGTCGTGGCAATGCCGATATTGGCGCGCCACACGGTCGGCATGTCGAAATCGGGATCGGTCGATTGCGTATCGGCCAGTCCGCGCGCCGACCGGAACGCGGCATTGCTGAGGACGCAGGCAGGGATGCCGGTGAACGTATTGCCGTTGGTGACGTCCGCTCGCGGGCCACTGGTCGGGAAACAGTTCGCCGCGACTGCGCGCGCGGCGCTCGCCGTGACCCCCGTCTGACCGAAACCGGTGACAAAGCCATTGTTGGAGAACGCGTTGGAGAAATACACCGCCGGATCGCCACCGGTGAAACGCCCGACACCGCCCTTGATCTTGGTGTCGGAGAAGAAGCCTTCGTTGAACAGATTGTAGGTAAAGCCGAGGCGCGGCAGCAGGACGGGGTCGATCTTGCCGAAGCCGACCGAATTGCTGAACCCGTAGCGATCGACGAAGTTGGGGTTGTAGGCCGGGGAATCCCCCGAAAGCCATTCCATCCGCAGGCCGGCGATGAGATCGAGACGGTCGTTCACCGCCCATTCGTCCTGCGCATACAGCGTCCAGGTCCGGCGCTTCCAGTTGGCCGCGGCATCGTTGATGTCGCCGCTGGCGGTGAAATTGCCGTACGCGCCCGCCGACTGGCCAGCGACGATCTGGTCGGCGCTGGGGAAGGTGTTGCTTCCGCCCGAAAGGATGCCGTTGGCGAAATCGTCGAGGTTGTTGAAGGTCAGCGTGCCGGTAGAATTCTGGGCGAACAGGTTGAACACGTCCAGTTCGTTGAATTCCGCCCCGAGGGTGAAGGTGTGCTCGCCCTGGGTCAGGCGACCGAGCGCCTTGACCTGCGTGACAGTGGTTTTGAGGTCGTTCGAGCTGCGCGAGAAGCCCGGACCGGCGACGATTGAGCCGTTTTCGCCATTGTTGGTAACACCAACAACGAAGCGCGGCATGGGCATGTCGCTCTGCGCTTCGCCCCCGCCGACCGGACCCTGAACGTCCTGCACGATCGCGCGGCTGCCGCGAAGCTCGGTCGAGAAATTATCGGACCAGTCGGAATAGAGGCGGACCGAGTAGTAGTCGCTCTGGGTGCCTTCGGCCTCGAACGAGTTGAGACCGGTGAAGACGTTCCTGCTATTGGAGAAATCGTCCTCCTCAACGTTCACCTCCTCGAGCCGCTGATAGGTCGCCTCGAGACGCTGATCCGGAGTGATGTACGCGTCGAGACGGCCGAAATAGCGCTGGTTTGTCTCGGGCAGGTTGATGGCCAGACCACCGGTTTCGAAGCCGTAGGTCGAGCTCAGGATCTGCGAGAAACGGTCGAAATCGGCGTTGGTGACGAAGTCGAGCTCGTTGGGAAAGCCATTGCCTGCCGGACCGAATTCGAAACTGTCGGACAGGTCGGTTTCCTCATAGCCGAGGAAGAAAAACAGCCGATCGGGAATGATCGGCCCGCCCAGCGTCGCGCCCCAGCGGTATTCCTTGTATGGGCTGGCGGAGAAATCGACGCCGTCCGCGGTGTCGCCCTGCAGGCTGTCGCTGGCGTAGGTAAAGAAGGCCGAGCCGTGGAACTTGTTGCCGCCCGATTTGGTGACGACGTTGATCGCACAGCCGGTGAACTGGCCATACTGGACGTCGAAGGGCGCGAATTCGACCGAGGTCTCGCGCACCGCATCGTAAGGCAGCGGGAGCGAGTTACGGCTGGCGAAGGGCGTGCCGTTGAGACCGAACAGGTCGGACTGGGCAATGCCGTCGACGGTGAAGGCGTTGGTACGGTCGTTGCCGCCAAGGCAGGACACGCGATCGACCTCGTTCGATCGGTCGAGGCTGACGCGCGGGTCGATCCGGATAATGTCGCGCACGTCGCGGCTGATGGAGGGGAAAGCTTCGATGGCCTCGGTGCCGAAGGACTGGCCTGGCCCGATCGCGCGCTGCGTAAGCTGAACGCGCGCGCCGGTGACGACGATGGTTTCACCCGTAGCCGTCCCGCCTGCGAGCGAGAAGGTAAGCTGGGTATTGCCCTGCAGGTTGAGGAAGACGTTTTCGACCGTCTGGCCTTCGAACCCGGCCGCGGTCGCGGTTACCGTGTAGGGGCCGCCGGTAATCAGGCCATCGGTGCGGAACTTGCCGTCGGATCCCGTCACCAGCGTGTCGGTGCTGCCCGTCCGGGTATCCGTCACGAGAACCGTCGCGCCGGTGAGCGGGGCGCCGCTTTCGCTGACCACGCGACCTTCGATGCCCGAGGTGATCTGTTGCGCCGCGACCGGTGTCGCGGTCATCGCGGTGGCGGCAGAAAGGCTGACGACGCTCGCCGCCAGAAGATATTTGAGTTTCATTCGAGAAGACCCCTTCGTCCCGGAAGAACTGTTGGAAATATGCTGGTGACGGACCCGTCGCCGGCCACCACTTCGCAAAGCCTTCCGATTGTTACAGAGTCAAGACGACCTGCTCGCCCCTGTGGGAATCCTGCGGAAAGAACGGCGAAAAGCGACGCAGATTCAACGAATTTGGACTGTGGCGCAAAGGCCACTTGAGCAAAGTTTCGTTCGCGCCCGAAGACGGGGGCATGCGCCGGGCGAATCGCGCGCTTAGGCCAGATTGATTTCGCGCAGCCGCTGAAGCAGGAATTCGTGGCTCGAAATCGGCTCGGGATAGCCGGTGGGATTGGCGGGATCGACGCAGGAGGGCAGCGTTTCGATCACATAGTCGGGCCGGAAATGAAGGAAGAACGGCATGGAATAGCGCGCCCGGTAGGCCGCTTCGCCCGACGGGTTGACCACGCGGTGGGTGGTGGAGCGCAATTTG
>JBBSMH010000079.1:0-8178 GCA_038233275.1 Sphingomonadales bacterium
CAATGCGTGGGTCGCGGCCCCCTTGTTCGCGCCCGGGCGGACCAGTTCCACAACGCCCTTGCCGCGCTTGACCGCCAGACCGTGGGTTTGGGCGAGTGCCTGCGCTTTGGCGAGGGCCAGTTCGCCTAAGGAGAAATCGGCGCGAAAATGCAGCGCTCCGCCGTGCGGCTTGCACTCGTAATCGAGGCCGTTCGCCTCGCTGAAAACCTTCAACTCGCCGATGCAGCTTTCCGGCAGGCCCTCGGGCACCTCCCCGATCCGCGAACCGTCGGGGCGCAGGCGCGAGGCCCCATGCGATCCGGCGCGGTAGAGCACGAGCGGGCCGGTATGGCCTTCCAGATCCTCGATACCGCGACCGCTGACGATACCCATGCGGCCGCCGATCCGGTCTGCCAGCGCATGGAGTTTGCCCACCAGTCCGGGCGGGACGACGATATCGTCGGGAGTGGGGGCGATCTCGACTAGAGTTCCGTCGAAATCACAGAACAGTGCGACCAGGTCCCGCTCGAGGAGTAAATTCAGCGGAGGCGGTGAAGGCAGTGCGGTGGCCATTGGCGCGCGCTCTAACCGCTACGGGGCGCAGGTCAAACCAGCATTCGGACTATTCCTCCGCGGGGACCAGGATCAGCGTCCGGCCTTCGACGCGCCAGCTCTCGAGGCGGGCTAGGACATTCATGCCGATGACATTGGTCTCGCCCATGTTGGGCGCGATCACCACGTCGATGCCGCTCGCTTCGACATTACCGAAGCTGAGCGTGTCGGCGCTTGAAATCTGCGCATTCATCGCGCCATTGGCGGTCTCCAGCCGCACGGGGATTCCACCGCGACGAGGCTCCAGCCCGGCGCGATCCGCCACCCCCTGGCTGACTGCCGTGACCGTCGCTCCGGTATCGACCAGAAAATTGGCCGGGACGCCGTTGATCTCCGCGCGCAGCCAGAAATGCCCGTCGGGCGAGAGCTCGACGCGCGTCTCGCCTCCCTCGACGGTCTGGTGGGGCAAGCCCAATTGCGGCACCGCCACGTCGATCCTCGGGTCGAAGCGGGACAGCTGCAGGACCACGGTGAGCAGAATTCCCGCCAGTGCCAGCGTGCTCGCCAGGCGCACCAGCCGTCCTCCCGCCACGCGGCGATGGACCATCATTGCGCCGATCCAACCGCCCACCATCGCCGCGATCGCCGCCAGCAGCAATTCGAAGCGCGGGATGGAGCGCACGATATCGGTAATCGCGTCGAATGCCGGAGCAATGTCCATCCGCGCTATCTAGGAGAGGCCGCGTGACGCGTCCATGAACTATGAAAGGCGGGCTCAGGGCGCGTTGCGCGGATCGGTCGCCTCGGCGAGGATGAGCGAAAAGCGTTCCTGACTGTCGAGCCAGCGTTTGCAGGGCGACCAGCCGCTGGCCTCGAGCAACAGATTGGCGCTGCGGCGAGTGAACTTGTGACTGTTCTCGGTGTGGATGGTCTCGCCTTCGGCCATCGCAAAGCGCCGGCCCGAAACCTCGAAGCGGATCGGCTGCGTCGCCACCAGATGCATCTCCACACGCGCGAAAGTGTCGTTCCAGCGCGCTTCGTGACGCAGGCAATCCCCCGGAATATCGCCCGCCAGTTCGCGGTTGATCCGCCGCGCCAGATTGCGGTTGAACTCGGCGGTGACACCCGCGGCATCGTCGTAGGCGGCAATCAGCATGTCGCGTTTTTTCACCATGTCCATGCCGATCAGCAGCATCGGCTGAGTGCCCACATCCGCCTTGAGCGTCAGCCGCATCTGGCGCAGCAGTTCGACCGCCGTGCGTGGGACGAGATTGCCGATGGTCGAGCCGGGAAAGAAACCCAGCTTGGGAAGATCGGAAACTTCCTCGGGCAGCGTGACTTCGCGCGTGAAATCGGCTTCGACCGGATAGACCGGCAGATCGGGAAATTTGGCTGCCAGATCCGCAGCCGCCTGGCGCAGGAAATCCCCGGCAATGTCGAGCGGGACGTAAGCCGAGGGTGCGATGGCGCGCAGCAGCAGGGGGGTCTTGACCGAACTTCCGCTGCCGAATTCGACAACCGCGCGGCCCCGACCGATCGCTTTGGCAATTTCCACGGCTCGCTCGGTCAATATTTCGGTTTCGCAGCGTGTTGGATAATATTCGGGAATCTGCGTGATATCCTCGAACAATTGCGAGCCGGCATCGTCGTACAGCCAGCGCGCGGGGATCGCCTTGTGCTTCTGCGACAGGCCTTCGAGCACATCCTTGCGAAACGCCTTGTCAACGCCCGCCTCGTCGAGATCGACGATCGCGATACCCTCCTCCGCAGCCATCAGACGTCTTTCGCCAGCCGCAGCCCGGTGAACTGCCAGCGCTGGTGCGGATAAAAGAAATTGCGATAGGAGGCGCGCGAATGGCCGCGCACGGTGGCGCAACTCGCACCTTTGAGGACGAACTGCCCGCTCATGAACTTGCCGTTGTATTCCCCCACCGCGCCCGGCGCCGGTTGGAAGCGGGGATAGGGCAAATAGGCCGAGCGGGTGAATTGCCAGCAATCGCCGAACAAATCGGTGCCGCCCGCAGGCAAGGGGGGTTCGGCGCGGTCGAGCTGGTTGCCGGCCGAGGGGCTGTGTGCAGCCGCGTCGCTCTGGGCGCCGCGTGCGATGGCTTCCCATTCGCCTTCGGTCGGAAGGCGTAATCCCGCCCAGCTGGCGAATGCATCGGCCTCGAAATAGGAGATATGGGTTACCGGGGCATGCGGATCGCGCTTCTGCCACCCAGCGTGCGTGAATTGCTCGTTTCCGCGCCAATAGAGCGGCGCGGCGATGCCATTGTGCTGCACCCACGCCCACCCGTCTGAAAGCCACAGCGTGGCGGTGCGATAGCCGCCGTCGGCGATGAATTCGTCCCATTCGCCATTGGTGACCAGCCGATCGGCGATGGCGAAGGGCTCCAGCAGCACGCGATGCGCCGGCCCTTCATTGTCGAAGGCGAAGCCCCCTTCCTGGTGCCCCATGCGCGCGACGCCGCCCGGATGCGAGGTCCAGCCTTCGCCCGGTTCGGCTGATTTTGTTTCGCTTGCCTCCCACATCGCCGGCCCCAGCGGGTTTTGGAACAGCGCGTGCTTGATGTCGGTCAGCAACAGCTCCTGGTGCTGCTGCTCGTGCGCGATCCCAAGCTCGATCAGCCCGGCGAGTTCCTCGCGCTCGAGCAATTCCTCCATCGCTCCGGTCACATGCGCGCGATAGGCCAGAGCCTCGTCCAGCGAAGGCCGCGCAAGCATCCCGCGAGAGAAGCGCGCAATTCGCTCGCCTTCGGTCTCGTAATAGGAATTGTGCAGGAACGGCCAGCGCTCGTCGAACAGCTCGTAATTGGGCGCATGTTCGCGCAGCAGGAAAGTTTCCCAGAACCAGGTGGTATGCGCCAGATGCCATTTGGCGGGCGAGGCGTCTTCCATCGACTGGATCGTGGCGTCGGCATCGGAGAGCGGCTCGACCAACGCTTCGCTCAAGGAGCGGGTCGCCCGGAAGCAGGCGGCAATTCCGCTGTCCATCGTGGTGGAAGCCTGCTGGTGGGTGCCGGTCACTGCGACCCCTTTACGTCTCTGCTGCCGCCAGGTTCCGGCGACCGAGGGCATGATGGCAAACGATGGGCGCCGGCGAAAGGGTATTAACCCGCGGACATAGCTGCGTGGTCTCAGGCAGCGTCGGCGCGCCGCTGGACCTCTTCGGCATTGAGCATTTCCGCCAGCAGGAACGCCAACTCCAGTGATTGCGCCGCATTGAGCCGCGGGTCGCAATGCGTGTGATAGCGGTCCCCCAGCGCCTCGTCGGTTATGGCCACCGCACCGCCAACGCATTCGGTCACGTCCTGCCCGGTCATCTCGATATGGATACCCCCCGGGTGCGTTCCTTCCGCGCGGTGCACCGCGAAGAAGCCCTTTACCTCACCCAGGATGCGGTCGAAGGGCCGCGTCTTGAAGCCGCTTTCCGATTTGACGACATTGCCGTGCATCGGGTCGCAGCTCCACACCACTGGATGCCCCTCGCGCCGCACCGCGCGAACCAGCGGGGCAAGTCCCGTCTCGACCCTGTCGTCCCCGAAGCGGCTGATCAGCGTGATCCGCCCCGCTTCGCGCGCCGGGTTGAGCGTATCGAGCAGGCGCAACAGGGCGGGGGGTTCGAGGCTGGGACCACATTTGATGCCCAGCGGGTTGCCGATGCCACGGGCAAACTCGACATGCGCGCTGCCTTCGAACCGCGTACGGTCGCCAATCCATACCATGTGCGCGCTGGTGTCGTACCAGTCCCCGGTCAGCGAATCGCGCCGCGTCAATGCCTGCTCATAAGGCAGCAGCAGCGCTTCGTGGCTGGTATAGAAGCTCGTGCCCTTCAATTGCGGCACGCTCTCGGGATCGATCCCGCAGGCGGTCATGAAATCGAGCGCCTCGCCGATGCGGTCGGCGACATCGGAGAACTTGTCGGCCCACGGGCTCCGGCCCATGAAATCGAGCGTCCATTGATGGACCTGGCGCAGGTTCGCATAGCCTCCGCTGGCGAACGCGCGCAGCAGGTTGAGCGTGGCCGCAGCCTGCGAATAGGCTTTCACCATACGCGCCGGATCGCTGGCCCGCGCGCCCGCCTCGAATTCGATGCCGTTGATGTTGTCGCCGAGATAGCTCGGCAGGGTTACCCCCCCTTGTGTTTCGGTTGGCGAACTGCGCGGCTTGGCGAACTGCCCCGCCATCCGGCCCAGCTTCACAACGGGTTTCTTGCTGGCAAAGGTCAGCACCACCGCCATCTGCAGCAGAACGCGAAAGGTATCGCGGATGTTGTCGGGGTGGAATTCGGCGAAGCTCTCTGCGCAGTCACCCCCCTGAAGCAGGAAGGCCCTGCCCTCCGCCACCTCGGCAAGATCGGCCTTCAGCGCGCGCGCTTCGCCTGCGAAAACCAGCGGCGGATAGCTCGACAGCGTCGACTGGGCCTCCGCCAGCGCCTGCGCATCGGGATAGCTCGGCTGGTGCCGCGCTTCGTGCTGCTGCCAGCTCTCGGGATGCCACTTGTGCGCCATATCGTATTATTGAACGGCAATCCGGCCCGCCCCGCAACCAAAATCAGATTGGCAGGGAGATGGGTTGCCTATCTCCCCCCGGGCGCAGCGGCAGCAGGCAGACTGGCCAGTTCCTGGCCTTCCGGGATCACCGCCAGACGCCAACCATCGGTGCCGCCGAAATATTTGCGCGCCAGTTCCTGCATCGCCTGCGGGGTGGTGCGGGTGTAATCACTGAGCAGCGATCGCAGCAGCGCGACCTGCATCGGATCGGCGGTCGCCCCTTCGAGCTGCCACATCCAGAACTGATTGCCGGTCGAGGCCCGGCTGATCAGTTGGCGCAGCGGCTCCGTGACCCGGTCGAGCTCGTCCTGCGTCGGCGGATTGGCGGCGAGATCGTCCGCAATCCGGTCGGCCTCGCGGAAAAAGACCTGCACGTCCTGCGGGCGTAGCTGCGTCATCGCAGTGATCCGCCCCCCGCCCGCAAGATCGTTCGGCCATTCATAGCCGACATTGGGAGCATAGCTCGCCCCTGCCCGCTCGCGCATGGCATCGAACAGCCGGTTATTAAACAGATCGGTGAGGATCTGCAGCTGGCGGGCTTCGGGCAAGCCTCTGACGCCTCCCCCCGCGGGCCAGGCAATCACCGCCGCCGCCTGGTCCGGATCGCCGCGATGCGTAAGCACGGCGGTCTCGCCGGGCTGCGGGAAATGGGGGATGCGGTCCGCTACGGTCTGGGGCAATGGCTCGCGCAGCGCCAGCGCGCCGAATGTGCGCTTGAGCGCCTCCAGCCCTTCGCTGCGATCGAAGTCGCCGAAAATCAGCACCTCGACGGGCCCTTGCCGCAGGATCGGCGCCCAGGTTTCGCGGAAGCCAGCCGGGCTCGCTTGTGCCAAATCTTCCAGATCGGGGGTCGCATAGCGCGGATCGTCGGCCCGGATCAGTGCTTCCAGATCGCGATTGAGCACGCCTGCGGGGCTCGAGGAATAGCTGGTGTAGGCGATGCGGGCGGCGGCCTTCGCCCGCTCGAACGGGGCGGCATCCCAGCGCGGCATCGCCAGCTTGGCGGCGAACAGGTAAAGCTGGTCTTCCAGGTCCTCGGGCCGTGAATTGGCGGAAAAGGTGAAGGCCCCGTCACCGATTTGGAAATCGAAGCCCATCTTGCGCCCGGTCGAGATCCGGTCGAGTTCCTCCTGGCCGAGATCGCCCAGGCCCGAGCCTATCAGCGCCATCTCGCCGAGTCTTGCGTAAGCGCCCTGGTCATCGGCGAACGAGCGGTATCCGCCGCCGAACCGGACCTTGACGAACACGCGACCCGGTTCCCGCGAATTCGGCCAGATCAGCGCCTTGACGCCATTGGCAAGATCCACCTGTTCGACTTCGAGCGCGCCGATGGGGCGCACCGATTCTATTTCCCCGGGCGGGCCAATCGGCGGGATGTCGTCGAACGAGATACTGCTCGCGGTAAGCCGCGCGCTGCCGTCCGGAGTGGCGGTCGTTTGCAGTGCGGAACGAAGGCTGGCGGCGTCGGCTTCGCCTGTCGCCGGAGTGACATAGGCAGCACGGACCACCGAGCCGGTGAAGAGCGCGCGGGTATGCTCGAGAATCTGCGCGGGCGTGATCGCGTCCTTCATTCCGCGAAACACCATCAGCACCGTATCGGGCGCGGCGACAGTCTCGCGGATGTCGACGGCCTGGACAATATCCTCGGCCAGTTTCGATCCGGCCAGGACCGAGCGCTCCGCGACCGAGCTGACGAAGACCTGTTCGAATTCGGCGATCTCGCGGTCGATTTCTTCCTCGGTCGGCGGAGAAGCGAGCGCATCGGCGATGACCCCGCGGACATCGACGAGCGCGGACTGCCAGTCTTCGGTCAAGGGAGCGAGGCTGACGAATGTCGCATCGGCCGAGCGGCTGACGTCTTCCTGCTGAACCTGCGCGTAGAGATAGCTGCCCCCGGCCCGCGCCTTGGCTTCCAGCCGCCGGTTGATGAGCGCCAGTGCGAGCGAATCGCGCAGCAATCCCTGGTTGTAGACGATGGTGTCCTGCACCGGGCGCCACGGGCGCATGACGCCATAGGACAGCACACGCGGCAGATCGGGTTCGACGATTACCGCGGTCTCGCCGACGGGATTGGCCGGATCGGCCCCGGCGGGCGCGACAGGATCTCCGAAATCGGGCGCGGGCGTCAGTGTGCCCGGGCCCTCCCAGTCCCCGAAGTGCTTCTCGACCAGCGCGGCAAGCTGCATCGGGTCCGCATCGCCTACCGCGACGATGACGGTGTTTTCGGGCCGGTACCAGCGACGGTGGAATGCCTGGACGCTGCGAGCGGTGGCCCCGGCAAGAGTTTCGTCGGTTCCGATCACGTTACGAATGGCGAGCCGCTGTCCGGCATAGAGCGTCCTGCGCGAAATCTCTCCGCTTCGCTCGGCCGCCCCGCCCCGTTCGCGCTTTTCGGCGAGCACGATCGGAACTTCGGCGACGACGTTGGCCTTGCTGAGCACGGGCTCGCGGATCATGCCGGAAAGGAGCCTGAAACTCTCTTCGAGCTTGGCATCGTCGATATTGGGCAGGTCGAGCTTGTAGACCGTCTGCGTCGGCGTGGTCGAAGCGTTGGTGTCGCTGCCGAAGGTCGCGCCCAGCCTTTGCCAGGTAGCAATCGCCTCGCCCACCTGGAGATATTTGCTCTCGCGGAACAGCAAATGCTCGAGCAAATGGGCGTACCCCCGCTCCGAATCCTCCTCGTGCAAGGAACCGGCATCGATGCGCACGCGGATCGAAATCTGGTCGGGCGGGACACCGTTGCGCCGCACCGCATAGCGCAGGCCGTTGGCCATCTCGCCGAAGAGCCATTCCTCGTCCCGCGGCACGTCGCTTCCGCGATAAATCCATGGCGTCTCCTCGCCGGTCTGGATCGCGCTGGGCGGGGGAAGCGCGGCGTCCTGCGCCGCAACCGGTTGCGGCGATAGCAGGGCGACGGGAAGCAGGAACGCGAGACGCCGGACGGCGTGCGGAAAAATGATCATGATGCGCCTATAGCCCCATGCCCAGTGAAGGGACAGTGAACATGGGCATGGCAGGCCCCAAGCCGCCCTTGTGACCGGCAAAGGCCGTGCCTACATCACGGCCATGTTCATCGAGACCGAAACCACGCCCA
>JBBSMH010000080.1:0-8004 GCA_038233275.1 Sphingomonadales bacterium
AAGATCTCGCCCTTCTTGTCTTCCTCGTCGCGATAGCGCTGCAGCTGGGTCAGCCAGCGGACCTTGCCGGTCGAGCGGGCGATGGCGAGCAGGCGCCCATCGTCGGTCAGAGTAAAAATCCATTCCCCGGCGATGGCCGGGGTCGAAATGCCCGCGAGATTGAGCTCCCAAATCCGCTGTCCGGTCACCAGCTCATAGGCTGCCATCCGGCCGCCCTGTCCCAAGGCATAGACGCGCCCCTGGTCGATGATGGGATCGGCGTCGATATCGGTCAGCGAACCGACCTGAGTCGAAAGATTGGTCCGCGCGAGCGCATCGGACCATAGCACGCGGCCGTTCTCGTACCGATAGGCTACCAGCTCGCCCGAGCTGTATCCGGCAATGACCGAACCCTGGCCGGCCGCAGGTGCCGCCACGCCGAACACGCCTGCCATCGTGGCCGAAGCGGTTTCGTTCCACTGGGTATCGCCATCGGTCGCGTCCAGCGCATAAATCTGATTGTCCTGCGTCATCGCATAGACCGATCCGAACGCCACGGTGGGTGAGCCACGCAGCGGACCCGCGGGCCGCACCTTCCAGATCTGCGCGCCACTCTGCGCATCGAGCGCCACGACGTCGCCCACACCATTTGTCGCATATACCCGGCCCTGGTCGAAGGTTGCACCACCCCCGAAGGTCGAATTGCGCAGCTTGCTTTCGACATCGGACCGGTGCTGCCACGCCCGCGCCCCAGTCTGCGCGTCGAAGGCATGGACGGTTCCCTCGCTGTCCACCGCGAACAGTTTCCCGCCGCCGACCACGGGCGCGGCTCCAAGACGGACGCGGTTCGTCGCGCCCGCGATGTTGCCCGACCAGGCAAGAGCTGGAGAAGTACCAAGCGCAAGATGGCCGTAAGCCTTGCTCGCGGTGCCCCCTGCCTGCGCCCATTCCTGGTTGACCTGCGCCGGTGGCAGGACCACGCTGATCCCGGCCAGCGCGGGATCGACCTGCGCGCCGCTTTCGATCCGGGAAAGGATCGGTTCGCGATTGCCGAGAGTCGGCGTTTCCTTCTTGCCGTCGCCGCCGCCGAACAGGCCGCCGCTGCATGCCGCCGCCATGAGCGCGAGGACCCCGGCAAACCCGGCTTTGAAAATCTTCGTCATGCTGTTGCCCATTGTCGGCTTTCGTCTGGTCGTTGATTGCATATGTGGATCAATTTGCGGCCACAGCGGGTTCGCCCGGCTGCTCGGCGCCCACGCCTTGTTCTTCGAGGAGCGCATCGACATCCTCGATCGCGTCAACGCCGAGCATGCTCGCCATCTGGCGCGCGCGTGAGCGCAGGCTTTCGGGCGTTTCCTCGTCCTTGGCGATCTCGGCAAACAGCGCGCCCGCCTCGGCTCTCTTGCCCTGGTCGAGATAGGCCATCGCGACCAATTCGCCCGCGCTGCCGAAGAAGGCCTCGCCAGGCGCCGCGAGATCCCCGAGCCGCGCGACAACGTCCGCGGGCTTCATCTGATCATAGCGCACCGCGACCTCGCGGATCCGCGCAACCTTCCGAAGTTCCTCGGGCGCATCCCCATCGTCAGCCAGGCCTGCGAAAATTTCCGCTGCCCGCGCGCTGTCACCCTGCTCCGCGGCGATCCCGCCCTGCAGCAACTGGGCATTGGCCCTTGTCGCGCCATCGCTTTGGGCAATCAGCCTCTCGAGCTGGTCGTAACCTGTCTGCAGATTGCCCGCCTCGATCTGGTCGAGCGCGCTTACCATCAGCTCGCTTTCGGCGGCGGCGGATGCATCCTGGCGGTTCTGCCAATAAAGATATCCACCGAAGGCCGCCATAACGAGCACGAACAGCGCCAGAAGCGGGAGCCCATATCGTTTGCCGAACGCTTCGAGGTCGCCCTGGCGGACAGCGTCATCCACTTCGCGCAGCAGCGTTTCTTCTTCGGCGGCCTTGCGGCGCGCGGCCTTGTCTTCGCGCTGGGTTTTTGTGTCAGGTGTCAGAGCCACGAGTGGCAGTTTCCCGTACTGTTTGAGGTCGAAAGGTTTCGCGTGCGTCCTTAGGGCGCGGGCGGTGCGAGGGCAACAGACTGGCGCATGGCTGGCCTACACCTGTCCCCGCCCGGGTGAACGGTGGCTGAAACCCCTCGCGCCTCAGAAATCGTCGCGGCCCATCGCGCTCGAGTAAAGGCGCCGATAGGCCGCGATCATCCCGGCCACGTTGTATTTGGCACGGGCCTTTTTGCGGTTGGCCTCGCCCAGCGCCGTGCGGAGATCCTTGTCCAACATCAGGGTGACGAGCGCTTCTTCCAGATCATCGTCTGCGGGCGAGGAGGCGAGAAAATCCGCGTTGGCCTCGCTCACCATCTCCGCGATGTCGCCGACGGGCGGTGCCGCCACGGGCAGGCCGGCCGCCATCGCCTCCACCACCGACAATGGAAACTGCTCCGAATCGCTCGACAGCGCGAAAATATCGAACAGGCCGATGACATTGGCGGGATCGGGAATGGCACCGGGCAGGTGAACGCGGTGATTGATGTGGAGCCGGTCCGCCTCGGCCAGTATCGCCTCCCGCTCGGGCCCTTCGCCACAGATCACCAATTGCCAGTTTTCGGGCAGCGGCGCAAAGGTTCGCACGAGACGGGGAAGGTTCTTGACCGCGCGAAGGCCTGCCAGCGTGCCCACCCAGTGCTCCCCCGGCCGTTTGAGCAAGCGTGGTATGGCGTCCGGCTTGGGTTTTCGCGCGAAGGACGCCGTATCGATCCCGTTGGGTATTCGCTTCACCCGCCCCAATGGCTGCTGCCACTCGACCAGCGCGATCTCTTCGAGGGTTTCGGAGGGAACCACCAGTCCCGCGGCCTTCCCCAGGGCAATCCGCCGGTACCATGTCCGACGGCGCTTGCGGCGGACAACTTCGCTTTCGTCGAAGCCGTCTTCGTGATGGATCAGCGGCGGCAGGCCCAACGCATCTTTGAACAGCGTGTGCGCCATCACCGCATCCATCGCGCCCCAATTGTAGGTCAGCACGAGATCGTAGCCCTGCATGGCTGTGGCGATCTTCTGGAGCCGTCCGGGAGTGGGCTTCCCTTTCAGCGAGGGAAAATCCGGCTGGAGATCGACGCGGATCGAGCGATTGATGCGTTGCGCCGCCCCCAGCCTGTCCGGCTCGGCCGAGACGATGGTATGGCGCAGCTTCGGCCCGAACGCATTGACTAATTGTACCGTGCGCAGTTCCTTGCCGCCGGGCGAAAAGGTCGATTGAAGGTGCAGGAAGTGCGGTTTGGCCCCGCTCATGCGACCTTTGCCAGCAATGCGTCGATCGCTACCCGCACTTCGGGTTCGTCGAGCGTGGGCGCGTGGCCGATCCCCCCCACAGTCAATGCCGTCGCATCAGGCAGCCGACGCTGCATTTCGGCGAAGGTCTCGTCCGAAAATAGCGTCGAGAGCGCGCCACGCAATAACAATACGGGGCGTCCCTCCAGGGCTTCGAAGGCCGGCCACAGGTCGGGCGGCACGGCGGCGGCGTCGGCCTGGAATATCGGCTCGGCGATCTTCATGTCGTAATCGAACTGGATGCGGCCATTGCTGCCCAGAACCAGTCCGCGCTTGGCCATCACCAACCAGTCGTCGATCGTGAAATTGGGATAGGAAGCGCTATGCAGTTCCTGCAGTTCGCGCGCGGCGTGCAGCCAGCTGTCGAAACTGCGGCCCTGGCCGACATAGCTCTTGATCTGGTCCAGCCCGCTGGATTCGACGACCGGGCCGATATCGTTGAACACCACGCCCGCGAGCAAATCGGGCCTCGTCGCTGCGATGACCATCGTCATCAACCCACCCATCGAAGTGCCGATCGAAACGAACCGCTCGATCCCCTCCTGCTCGAGCAGCGCCATCAGGTCGGCGACATAGGTGGGCACTGCATAGGTAGCGCTGTCGGCAGCGTATTCGCTCTTGCCGCGGCCACGCACGTCGGGTGCCAGCACGCGCCAGCCTTGGTCCGAAAGATCGTCCGCCAAATCCTCGAAATCGCGCCCATTGCGGGTCAAACCATGAAGGCAGATCACCGGGGGCCTGCCGGGGGTCATCTCGCCCTGTGCCCGATAATCGCGGAAATGGAGCGAGAGACCGTCGGCGCTACGCCAGGTGCGGTCGGTAAAGCTGGTGCTCATGGGTCGGTCGTCTGGCCCTTATGGTCTCTTGGCGCGGCGGAAACTTGCGCTTCCCCCCGCTTGTCTCCACTATCGCCGCATGCGCGAGCAACCGCAAGCCGCTGTCTACCGCGCCGATACGCCAATCGAGGACTTGTCCGACTGGATCGCCGATCCGGTGGAGCCGGCGGATTTCCCGCAAACCCGGCTACGCTTTCGAAACGATCGCGCGGCAGCGACGGTGGGCCTAGCGGGACTTCGGGACTCGGACTGGATTCGCCATTACGCGCGGTTCGATCCGCTGCCCGAAAACCTCCCTCGGCCGCTGGCGCTACGATATCATGGCCACCAGTTCCGCGTCTACAATCCGGACATCGGCGATGGTCGGGGGTTTCTGTTCGCGCAGTTACGAGACGCGCAGGGCCGCCTGCTCGATCTCGGCACTAAGGGTTCGGGCCAGACCCCGTGGAGCCGCGAAGGCGACGGGCGGCTGACGCTTAAGGGTGCGGTGCGCGAGATCATGGCCACCGAGATGCTCGAGGCGCTGGGGGGTTATACGTCGAAGACATTCAGCGTGGTCGAGACGGGCGAGGAGCTGTGGCGAGGTGACGAGCCCTCGCCGACGCGCTCGGCCGTCCTCACCCGGCTCAGCCATGGCCACATCCGTATCGGGACCTTCCAGCGGCTTCTCGCACTTGAAGAAAAAGACCATCTGAAGAGACTGGTCGATTACTGCCTCACAAGCTTTCCCGGTCCGCCGCCTCCGGCAGACGCTGCCGGGCGTGAGGAGCCCGCCGTCCGCCTGATGCATCTGGTGGTTGAGCGCCTCGCCGATCTTGCCGCGAGCTGGATGGTAGCCGGTTTCGTCCACGGCGTACTCAACACCGATAATATGAATGTCACCGGCGAGAGCTTCGATTACGGTCCCTGGCGCTTTCTTCCCCGCTGGGACCATGGCTTTACCGCCGCCTATTTCGATCACTCCGGCCTCTATGCCTTCGGTCGCCAGCCCGAGGCGCTGCACTGGAACTGCGGGCAATTCGCCGTGGCGCTGCGTCCATTATGTGAAGCGCCGCCACTGATCGCCGCTCTCGAGCGGTTCGGACCGCTCTACATGGCGGCGGTCGGCCGGCGCTGGTGCTGGCGGCTGGGCATTGAATCGCGCGGCGTGGAGGCGGACACCGCATTGGTATCGGCGTGCGAAAAGGCGATGGTGGAAAGCGGCGAGCCGCCCGACAGCTTCTTCTTCCGCCACCGCGGAGGGCGGGAGGCGGGTGGCGAGCTCGCCGATGTTTTGTCGGCTTACGCGCCGAACGATAGCTCCCACCCCTATTGGGCGGGCGAAGATCCGCAATCCATGCTCATCGAAGAGGTCGAAGCCATCTGGTCGGCGATCGACGAGCGCGACGACTGGCAACCGCTGGAGGAGAAAATCGCCGCAGTTCGCCGGATGGGCCAAGCCCACGGACCCGCGCCGAAACCCGCGGGACATTAACCCGAGGGCGCCTGCATCACCATCTCCAGCGGTTGCAAATCGATCCCGTGCAGCTTCCATTGCCCCTGCTCCCATTGGAAATACAGCTCGAAGCCGATTGAGATCGGGCGTAACTGGAAGAGGCCCTGCACGCGAAAGACATCCTCGCTCATCATCTGCGGCGCGTATGTGTAAGCAGGCGGCACCAGCAAGGTGCTGGAAAGGTCCACCCGCGCCCCGCGTAGACCGGCAAAGACCTGAGCCAGCTGCGCCGCTGTATTGTTGATCTGGAAGCCTTGGGACGAGATGTCTCGCAGCACCGAGTAATTGCCCGAGCGGTTCGCGTGATCGACCGCGGCCATGGTCGACCAGATCATTTTCGATAGTTCGAGCTGACCCGGGACGGGCCGAATTGAGGGCGGCGGCTGGACGCTTTGTTGCGCCGGCTGGTTCTGCTGGGACGGGCCGACAAAAGTCCCAATAGGAACGATCAAATCGCCCTATTGATATGTGGAACGGCAGACTTCAGAAGTTCGCTCGGTCTACGGCGTTCGTTGGACCTGTTCTGGACAACAAACACGGAGGCGATTTGAAACACGGAGGCGATTTGCACTGACCCTTTCTTCCGTAAGGCGCGAATTGACCATCCGCGTGTTACGGCCCACATAGCTCTGCGACTCGAAAGCCGGTGACCGACCCATGGGTCGCTTGCAGCATTCGACAAGGGAATTTCCGGTAATTGGCTGAAAAAAGATTATATTAGTCCGATGCAATCGGATCTAAAGGGGAAAAGCGTGTCAGAGAGCGAGATCGTTTCATTCGAGCCGGTCACGGGCAAGGAATTGTGGCGCGGCGCGATCGGCGATGTCGATGCCGCTATCGAGCGCGGACGCGAGTCGATGCGCGACTGGGCCAGCCAGTCGCTGGGCCAGCGGATCGAATTGCTGCGCCGCTTCGCCAACGAGGTACGCAAGCAGGCCGAGCCTTTCGCCGAACTGATCGCCCGTGAAACCGGCAAGCCTCTGTGGGAATCGCGGACCGAAGTCGAAGCCGTTATCGGCAAGGTCGAAATCTCGATAACCGCCTATGCCGAGCGAACCGGCCAGAAAAAGCTCAACAGCGCACTGCAGGGCACCGCCGCGGTACGTCACAAGCCGCACGGGCTGATGGCGGTCCTGGGCCCCTATAATTTCCCCGCGCACCTGCCCAACGGCCATATCGTTCCGGCGCTGATCGCGGGCAATTGCATCATCTTCAAGCCGAGTGAGAAGACGCCGGCGACGGGTGAATTCCTGGTCAAATGTTTCCACAAGGTCGGCATTCCGGAGGGGGTGATCCAGCTCCTGGTCGGGGGGCCCGAGGAGGGCAAGGCGCTGGTGGGTCATTGGCTGGTGGACGGAATATTGTTCACCGGATCGGCGCGTGCGGGGATCGCCATCAACCGCAAGCTGGCGACCGATCCCGGCAAGATCGTCGCGCTGGAGATGGGGGGCAACAATCCCATCGTCGTCATCGACACGCCCAAGATCGACGATGCCGTGGCAACCATCGTCCAGTCCGCCTTCACCACCGCCGGGCAGCGCTGCACCGCGGCGCGGCGGCTGGTGGTGGTCGACTCGATGTACGACAAGATCGTTCCCGAGGTGAAGAAGCTCGCGGAACGCCTGATTGTCGGTGAGCCATTCGCGGACCCGCAACCCTTCATGGGGCCGGTAATCGACAACCAGACGGCCGACCTGCTCAGCGAAAGCTTCGTCGCCCTGATGAGCCGCGGCGGCAAGCCGATCATGCACATGAAGCGGCCGGACAGCGAGCTACCCTTTCTCAGCCCGGCGATAATCGACGCGACTGAGATGGACGACCGCCCCGACATCGAATTGTTCGGCCCGTTGCTGCAAGTCATCAGGGTGCCCGATTTCGACGCGGCGATCACCGAGGCGAACAACACCCGCTACGGGCTCTCGGCCTCGCTCATTGGGGGCGGCCCGCAGGAATTCGACCTATTCTGGAACGAGGTGCGCGCGGGCATCATCAACTGGAACCGGCCCACCAATGGCGCTTCCTCCGCCGCGCCCTTCGGCGGGCTCGGCCTGTCCGGCAACCACCGGCCCGCCGCGTTTTATGCCGCCGATTACTGCGCCTATCCGGTCGCCAGCACCGAGATGGAACAACCCCGCGCCAGCCTGGGCGTGGGTCTTTCGGACGGCTGACCTGGTCCGGTAGGTCAGGGCGTACTGGTGACCAGGTCGATCTCGGTCAGCCCCGAAGGCAACCGCCGCGCGTAAATCACGAAGGCCGCATCGCCCTTCACCCCGCTGAGGATGTTGTCGCCCGCCGCAGTCACCTGTTCGGAGCTGTATCCGTGCGACACTGCGCGCGTAGTGTCGAAGGCGAGCACATCGTCGA
>JBBSMH010000081.1:0-7987 GCA_038233275.1 Sphingomonadales bacterium
CGGCACGCCGTCTGCCGACGGCGCCTCCTGAGGGGCCCCGCCATCCTTGCGCGCGCGGACCAATTCGCGGAGCCGCTCTCCCTCGGCTTCGGTCAGATAGGCAAGCTTGAGATCGTCCTTCCCGCCCGCTCCGGTTTCGAAGGCCACCTTGACTAGTCCGAACAGCCGCGGGACAAGCGCCTGTTCGAGGCTGACGTCCTGAATGCGGTCATAGGGCACCGAGCGCGCCGCCCGCGAGACGACGCCGCTTTCCACCCGTATATCGGTTTCACCCGTGCTGTAGGTCAGGCGCCGCCAGGCGAGCCACGCGAAAAGAAAATTCATCCCGATGAACAGCATTGCGATCGGCAGGAACAGGAGGACGCCCAGCGCCTCACCGTCGCGGAATATCGCGAAAGATGCGATCCCTATCGGGATGGCAAGGCGCACGAGGTAATCGATCGCCGTAACTGCAAAGGTGCGCGGATCGGTCCTTCGCGGCTCGTCCAGCCTGCCCGACTCTTCTTCTGCCGGCGTGGGCCCCGCGGTCACAGCGTGTCGCGCCGGATCGCCGCGCGAATCTCGTCGCGCATCGCGCGCGCGTCCGCCGGGTCCAGCCCGGGCAGGTTGACCGAGGAATTGTGCGTTCCGGCGGTATGCACGGTCAGGGTCGCGATCTCGTAGAACCGCTCGATCGGCCCCTGGTTTACGTCGATATGCTGCACCCGGCCGAACGGCACGACCGTATCCGAACGGAACAGAATGCCGCGCACCACGCGAAGCCGCTCTTCCGCAATCGAATAGCCGCGCGCGCCGTAGCGCCGCAGCGGCATGCGGATGACCATATAGGCAAGCGCGAGAAACACCGGAACCGCGAAAACGCCCATGGGCAACACATCCGCGCTTTCCAGAACCAGCGCGCCGATCGCGAAAGGAATAGCCACCAATATCGCGACCAGACGCAGCGCCTTGGCGTAATTGGGATGCAGCGGTGTCAGTTCCATATCGTCCATGGCGTTGTATCTAGCTAATACAGCAGGGCGGTCAACTCGGTACTCGCGGGAATGCCGCGTGAGCGAGGGGCGGAATCATGAGAAATGGTGCTGCTGGGGAGGATTGAACTCCCGGCCTCACCCTTACCAAGGGTGCGCTCTACCACTGAGCTACAGCAGCGTATCGGCCCGCCGCTAGACTGGCGGCCGGATGGGCGCGCGCTATTGTGCGGGCTCGGGGTAAAGTCAAGCCAAGCTTGAGCACGCATGCCATTGGCGGCAAGGTGGAGCGGATGGATGAAAAAAGCGACACCAGGATGACGCGCGAGGAGCGTCTGGCGGCAAAACTGCGCGAGAACCTGCGTCGTCGCAAGGCGCAGAGCCGGCAGATCGACCGCCCGTCCGACGAAGGCCTGAGCGCAGACCCGAGCGAGGGCCCGAGCGAGGGCCCGAGCGAAAGCCTTCCCAAATCCCGGGTCGGCGGCTAACGCGCATTGCTCCTGATTTCCTGCGGAGCCTTCATGTCCAAACTCATCCTCGTCCGCCACGGCCAGAGCGAATGGAACCTCGCCAACCGCTTCACCGGCTGGTGGGATGTCGACCTGACCGAGCAGGGCGTGGCCGAAGCGCGCGCTGCGGGCCGCCTGCTGGCGGGTAAGGACGTGCTCCCCACGATGGCTTTCACCAGCTACCAGACGCGCGCGATCAAGACGCTGCATCTCGCGCTGGAGGAATGCGATCGGCTGTGGATCCCGGAAACCAAGGACTGGCGTCTCAACGAACGCCATTACGGGGGCCTTACGGGTCTGGACAAGCAGGAGACCCGCGACAGGCACGGAGACGAGCAGGTGCACATCTGGCGTCGCAGTTTCGACATCCCGCCGCCGCCGCTCGATGAAGGGAGCGAGTTCGACCTTTCGGACGATCCGCGTTATGCCGGAGTGCCCGTACCGGATGCCGAGAGCCTCAAGCTCACCATCGAACGCGTGCTGCCCTATTGGGAAAAATCGATCCTTCCCGCGCTGTCGAGCGGCGAGACCGTGATCGTCTCGGCTCACGGCAACAGCCTGCGCGCACTGGTCAAGCACCTGTCGAACATATCCGATGACGAGATTACCGGCCTCGAAATCCCCACCGGGCAGCCCATTATCTACGAATTCGGCGACGATCTGCGCCCTGTGGGCGAGCGCTATTATCTCAAGGATTTCTGACGATGGACGATGTCGCGCCGAAAGTCGCAATCGTGATGGGCAGCCAGTCGGACTGGAACACCATGCGCCGCGCCGCCGAGGTACTGGGGGAGCTCGGCGTCGATGCCGACGTGCGGATCGTTTCCGCCCACCGCACGCCCGAGCGGATGTATGACTTCGCCCGGGCAGCGGCCGACGAAGGTATTGCGGTCATCATCGCGGGCGCTGGCGGCGCGGCGCATCTGCCCGGCATGGTCGCCTCGCTTACGCATTTGCCGGTGTTGGGTGTGCCGGTGAAATCGAAAGCGCTGAGCGGGCAGGACAGCCTGCTCTCGATCGTGCAGATGCCTGCCGGGGTTCCGGTTGGCACTCTGGCGATCGGCGAGGCCGGGGCGACCAATGCGGGCCTGCTCGCGGCGAGCATCCTGGCAGGCAACGACGCGGCGCTGACCGAGCGGCTCAAGGCCTGGCGCCGCGAGCGCAGCGAGGCCGTGGCGGAGCGTCCGGAAGGCTGATGCTCAAGCCGGGGGCCACCATCGGAATTCTGGGCGGCGGACAGCTCGGGCGCATGCTCGCGATGGCGGCCTTGCCGCTGGGCTATCGCTGCATCGGCTATGCTCCCGAAGGCGACAATGTCGCCATCGATGTCTGCGCGGATTTCTTCGCCAACAAATGGAACGACGAGGCGGCGCTTGCCGCCTTTGCCTCCCAATGCGACGTCGTGACCTGGGAATTCGAGAACGTTCCGCTCGCAGCTGTCGACGCCCTGCCCAAGAAGCGGCTCAATCCGGGGCGCATCGCGCTCGAAACCGCGCAGGACCGTGAACACGAGAAGCACTTCGTCGAAGGGCTCGGCGGGCGCCCCGCCCCTTGGGCCCGCGTGGAATCGCGCGCCGACCTGGAGGCCGCAGCCAATCGCATCGGCACGCCGGGGATTCTCAAGACGTGCCGCGACGGTTACGACGGCAAGGGCCAGTGGCGGATCCGCAACGACCGCGACGTGGAAGCCTTGTCGCTTCCCGCAGCGCGCTGCGTCTACGAAGGTCTCGTGCAGTTCGATGCCGAATTTTCGGTGGTCCTCGTACGCGGTCAGGAGGGGGAGATCCGTTTCTGGGATTCGACACGCAACGAACACGACGATGGCATTCTCGCGCGGTGCTTCCATCCCGCAGGCGAGCACATCGAGCCGCAAGTCGAGGAGGCGCGCAAGCTCGCCCGCCAAATTGCCGAGAAGCTGGGCTATGTCGGCGTGCTGACGCTCGAATTCTTCGCCACACCGCAGGGTCCGGTGTTCAACGAGATGGCCCCGCGGGTGCACAATTCGGGCCACTGGACGATCGAGGGCGCGGTCACCAGCCAGTTCGAGAACCATATTCGCGCAATCTGCGGCCTGCCGCTGGGCGACACGCGCACGCTCGCCCCGCGGATAGAAATGCGCAATATCATCGGCAAGGATGTCGAAACCGCGCACGACTGCCTCCGCGAGCCCGATGCGCATCTCCACCTCTACGGCAAGGCGCGTGCGCGCGAGGGGCGCAAGATGGGCCATGTGACGCGGCTGTTCGGGGCGTGACGCAACATCTCTTTGCGATCTACGCTCGCGCGGCGAACGGAACCATCGGCAGGGACGGCGAGCTGCCGTGGCACATCCCCGTCGATCTGAAGCGTTTCAAGCGGCTGACCGTGGGAGAAGATGGGGCAGGCAGGCCGATGATCCTGGGGCGCAAGACCTTCGAAAGCTTTCCCGCGCCGCTTCCCGGCCGCCGGCACATCGTGCTGACGCGCGATCGCGATTGGAGGGCCGAGGGCGCCGAGCCCGCCTGGTCGGTCGAGCAAGCGCTCGCCGCAGCCGGCGAGGGCGAGGTTGCGGTGATCGGCGGGGCGGACATCTATCGCCTGCTGCTCCCGCGCTGCGACCGGATCGAAATGACGCAGATCCACCGCGCCTATGACGGCGATACTTCCATGCCCGAGCCCGACATGACCCTCTGGCGAGAGACCGCACGCGAGGATCACGCAGCCGAGGGCGAGCGTCCCGCTTTTTCCTTCGTCACGCTGGAGCGGCGTGGGGAGCAAACACCGTGAGGTGGATCGACCATCGCGAGGCCATGCCGCAGAGCCTGCGCGGCGCTATTGTAGCGTTGGGAAATTTCGACGGTTTCCACCTTGGCCACCAGGCGGTCGCAAGCGAGGCCATCGACTGCGCGCGCCGCGAGGGGCGGCCCGGGATCATCGCCACCTTCGACCCGCACCCCGTCCGCCTGTTCCAGCCCGACGCCCCGCCCTTTCGGTTGACCACGCTCGAGCAGCGGCAGGAGCTTTATCTCGACGCCGGGGCGACAGCGATGCTGGTGTTTCACTTCGACCGCGCGCTGGCGAGCACCACGGCGGAGGATTTCGTCCGGGTGCTGCTTGCCGCACAACTCGGCGTGGCAGGTGTGGTAACCGGGGGCGATTTCACCTTCGGCAAGGGGCGCGGGGGAAACTTCGAACGGTTGGTCGAACTGGGCCGCGAAGTGGGGATAGAGGCCCGCGCGGTGCCGCCGGTGATGGACGAGGGCGAGCCCGTCTCTTCCAGCCGCATCCGCGACGCGCTGCGGCAAGGCGACCCGCAGGAAGCGGCGCGGCTGCTGACCCGACCCTTCGCCATCCGCGGCGTCGTCGAGCATGGCGACAAGCGCGGGCGCACCATCGGCTATCCGACCGCCAATCTCGGCCTCGAGCATTATCTGCGGCCCAAATACGGCATCTACGCCGTGACCGGACGCGTGCTTGCGACCGGGCAAAAGCTGAAAGGCGCGGCCAATGTGGGCGTGCGCCCGCAGTTCGATCCGCCGCAGGAACTGCTCGAGCCCCATTTCTTCGATTTCGACGGCGACCTCTACGGGCAGGAGATCGAAGTCGCCTTCCACCATTTCCTGCGCCCCGAGGCGAAATTCGACAGCATCGCGAAGCTGACCGCGCAGATGGACAAGGATTGCGAGCACGCGCGCACTCTTCTAAGCGCGCGCGGCAATGACTGAGCAGCGCGACTACAAGGACACGGTCTTCCTGCCGAAGACCGATTTTCCGATGAAGGCCGGCCTTCCGCAGAAGGAACCGGCCATTCTCGCGCGCTGGCAGGTGGAAGGACTCTACGAGCAATTGCGCGAGGCGCGCGCCGGGCGCGAAAAGTTCATCCTCCACGACGGACCGCCCTACGCCAATGGCGACATGCATATCGGCCATGCATTGAACCGCGTGCTCAAGGACATGGTGGTGCGCAGCCAGAGCCTGCTCGGCAAGGATGCGCCCTTCGTGCCCGGCTGGGATTGTCACGGTCTGCCGATCGAATGGAAGGTGGAGGAGCTCTACCGCAAGAAGAAGAAGGACAAGAAGGCGGTCCCCCCCGCCGAATTCAGGCAGGAATGCCGCGAATACGCCGCGCATTGGGTCGATGTGCAGCGCGAGCAGTTGAAGCGCCTCGGCCTGATGGCCGATTTCGACGATCCCTATCTGACGATGCAGCCCGAAAGCGAAGCGACCATCGTCGCCGAGCTGATGAAATTCGCCGAGGCGGGCAATCTCTATCGCGGCTCGAAGCCGGTGATGTGGAGCCCGGTCGAGGAAACCGCGCTCGCGGAGGCGGAGGTCGAATACGAGGACATCGTCTCGACCCAGATCGATGTGGCGTTCGAGATCGTTGAAAGTCCGATCCTCGAACTGGTCGGCGCGCATGCGGTGATCTGGACCACGACGCCGTGGACGATCCCGGTGAACCAGGCGATCGCTTATGGGGTGGATGTTGAGTATTCGCTTTTTCGGAACATCGAAAATGGGCGCGGTTATCTAATCGCTTCCGATCTAGAAGAGCAGTTCCGCGAGCGGTGTGGGATCGACTTTGACTTCGAAACTATCGTTTCCGGAGCACGACTAGCCGGAACCGTCGCGCGCCATCCGATGCACCGTCTCGGCGGGTTCTACGCGAAACCCCGCCCCTTCCTGCCGGGCGACTTTGTCACCACGGAGAGCGGCACGGGGCTCGTCCATATGGCGCCCGACCATGGCGAGGACGATTTCGAGCTGTGCAAGACGGTCGGCATCGAGCCGCAGTTCGCGGTGATGGACGACGGGCGCTATCGCGACGATTGGCCCTGGCTCGGTGGAGAGGACGAGCGCCGGCGCAGCGTCATCAACAAGCCGTTCAATTCGCCCGAGGGCCCGATCTGTTCGGATTTGCGCGAGGCCGGCGCGCTGCTTTCGGCAAGTGAGGACTACCAGCACTCCTACCCGCACTCGTGGCGCAGCAAGGCCAAGGTCATCTACCGCTGCACGCCGCAATGGTTCGTGCCAATGGACCGGCCGCTCGACACTGGCGATTTCGACGTGGGCGTGCCCGATGCGGTCGGAGGCGCGCTCGCCCCCTTCGTCAGCCGGGATCACTCGGCCCTGCGCGAAATCGCTCTGCGCGAGATCGAGCGGGTGAAATTCTATCCTGAAAAGGGCCGCCGGCGCATCGGCTCCATGGTCGAGGGCCGCCCCGATTGGGTGCTTTCGCGCCAGCGCGCATGGGGCGTTCCGATCACCCTGTTCGTGCGCAAGGACGGCACCTATCTGCAGGATCCCGAAGTGAACGCGCGCGTCGTCGCGGCGGTGCGCGAAGAGGGCGTCGACGCCTGGCGCGAAGAGCGCAAGGCGGAGTTCCTGGGCCCGGGGCACAATCCGCAAGAATTCGAGATGGTCGGCGACATTCTCGACGTCTGGTTCGATTCGGGCTGCACCCATGTGTTCACGCTGGAAAGCGGACGCTGGCCGGCGCTGCAATGGCCCGCCGATCTCTATCTGGAAGGCTCCGACCAGCACCGCGGCTGGTTCCAGTCCTCCCTGCTCGAAAGCTGCGCTACGCGGGGCCGCGCGCCCTATGATGCGGTGCTGACCCACGGCTTTACCATGGCGAGCGACGGGCGCAAGATGTCGAAGAGCCTGGGCAATACGATCGATCCGCTCAAGGTGATGGAAACCTATGGCGCGGATATTATCCGGCTATGGGCGCTCTCGGTCGATTTCACCGAGGATCACCGCATTGGCGAGGAAATCCTCAAGGGCGTGGGCGACCAGTACCGCCGGTTGCGCAACACCTTCCGCTACCTCCTCGGCGCGCTCGACGGTTTCGTCGGCGACATGGGAGACGAGGCCGAAATCCCCGAACTGGAGCGGTACGTGCTCGCGCTGCTCTCCGATCTCGACGGAAGACTGCGCCGGGCGATCGAATCGTATGATTTCAACACCTACACCCGCCTGCTGGTCGAATTCTGCAACGAGGACCTGTCGGCCTTCTATTTCGATATCCGCAAGGACAGCCTCTATTGCGACGGCCCGGACGATCCGCGTCGCAACGCCTATCGCACCGTGCTCGACATCCTGTTCCATGCGCTCGTCCGCTATGCCGCGCCGGTGCTGGTGTTCACTGCCGAGGAAGCCTGGACCTCGCGCTATCCCGAAGGTGGAAGCGTCCATCTGCTCGAATGGCCGCAGGTGCCGCAGGTTACGGCCGACACCCCGCGCTGGAACGGCTTGCGTGCCCTGCGCGAGCGGGTCAACGAGGCGATCGAGCCGCTGCGGCGCGACAAGGCCATTCGTTCCAGCCTCGAGGCCGATGTGACCGTGCCGGCCGAGGCCGTGCCCGAGGGCTTCAGCGACGACGACCTCGCCGAATTGTTCATCACCGCGTCAGTGACGCGCGGGCAGGGCGATGCAGTGAGTGTCTCCCGCACATTTCAAAGCAAATGCGGCCGTTGCTGGCGCCTTCTGCCCTCGGTGGCGGAGGACGGAGCGCTGTGCGATCGC
>JBBSMH010000082.1:0-7972 GCA_038233275.1 Sphingomonadales bacterium
AGGCCCGAACTCGTCAGAATATAGGCCAGCATCGCCGCCACCATCGCCGCGTGCCACAGGATGAAGCTTTCGCGCAGGACGCGATAGAACAGCAGATTGTAGATCAACGGGATAACCAACAATCCGCAAATGAGGCCATAAGCGAGCGAGCGGGCGTAATGCGACCTTGTGCTCTCGCGTTTGGGCATCAGACGAGCGGTGGACAGGGTGGATTCGGCGTGCGGGCGTTCCACCACCGTATCGACCGCAATCAGTGAGGCGGGGTGAGAGGGAACCGGTACCGAGAAGCGATTGCCCGCGAACCAGTTGCGTGCCGGCATCTGGGTATCGACATCGACCAGCCGCCGAACACCGTCGGCAAAGGTGAAACGCACCAGCATCGAGGAAAATGCGCCCGGATCGGTCTGCCACAAGAGCCCTACAGTCGGCGGGGGGACGGTCGGTGGCACAGGCATGTGCATCCGCACGAACCGGTCCCGCCGGTCATATTGGGGATCGTCGCATTTGAGCGCCGGGGGTGTCAGCGCGAATGCTTCCGCAGCCGAACCGGCGCCGCCGATGCAGGTGTTCGGCCCCAGTTCGACGACGTCGGCTACCGCCGGAACCGCGAAGGCGAGGCCGAACAGCAAAAGCAAGAAGGCCAAGACCTTTCCGGTCCTCACGAAGTTCCCCGGTTAACCACGCACGCACATCGTATCGCGAGCGCATCTCTGGTGAACAAAGGACGTGCGGGCCAGCGCGACGTCGTCTCCGTTCCGAAACGGGACCGCGCGCACAGAGCGTGTTAAGGATAAAAACTGCTCAGCCGTCTTGCCCTGAACTAATAGGCAGCTGTGTCGCCGATTTTCAGAACCTTGTGCAGAAGGAACGCGATCACCGCGCCGAGCACGAGTCCAGTCAGCGCGGACAGCGCGGCGTAGGTCGCCCAGCCAAGGATGCCCGACAGGCCTCCGGTTGTTGCCTCGACCGAATGCTGAAGGCCGTGCGCGAAATCGCTGGGTGCGTGAAGCCCGATTTCGTGCAGGCCGTGCAGGATGATGCCGCCCCCGACCCATAACATCGCCACTGTGCCCACCACCGAGAGGATGGTGAGCAACACAGGCATGGCTCGCAGCAAGAGGCGCCCAGTCTTGCGCGCGAGGGCGGACGGTTTTTCGGCCAAGTGCAGCCCGACATCGTCCATCTTCACGATCAATCCCACCGCGCCATAAACAAACACGGTCACCGCGACCCCGACTATGGCGAGCACGCCTGCCCGCACCAGCAAACCCTCGGCCGCGACCTCGTTCAGCGTGATTGCCATGATCTCCGCGGAGAGGATCAGGTCGGTCCGGATCGCGCCGCTCACACGCTGCTCCTCGAATGCCACCGGATCCGCGATCTCGTCTTCCAGCGTCTTGCCGTGCTTTTCTCCGCCGACTTTCTCGATCACTTTCTCGGCGCCTTCGTAACTCAGATAGGCACCGCCCAGCATCAGGATGAAGACGATTGCCGCGGGCAGGAACTGGCTGAGCAGCAGCGCGCCGGGCAGAAGGATCAGCAGCTTGTTCTTCAGACTACCTTTGGTAATCTTCCAGATGATGGGCAGTTCGCGCGCCGGCTCGAGCCCGGTGACATAGGACGGGGTGACGGCGGCATCGTCGATTACCACACCGGCCGTCTTCGTGCCTGCGCGGCTCGCCGCGACCCCGATATCGTCGGCCGAGGCCGCGGCGGCCCGGGCGATCACAGACACATCGTCGAGCAGAGCAACCAATCCGCCGGGCAAGGCAACCTCCTGCTATTGCGAGACGACCCGCCCCTGCCCGCGCTATCGCGCCATCGCAAGCGCCAAGTCCGCTTGCATTGCAGGGAAATCCCGCTATGTGCGCGCCTTCCCTGCCTCTGGGCATGGAAATGAAGAAAGCCGGAGGGGCCCCGCGATCCGCGCGGACAAGCCAGCGATCGGCAGCAGTAGAAGGAACGCAGAACATGGCTCTATACGAGCATGTCTTTCTGGCGCGCCAGGATTTGAGCCAGTCGCAAGTCGATTCGCTCGCCGCCGCCGCCACCGAGATCGTCGAGAAGAACGAAGGCAAGGTCACCAAGACGGAGACCTGGGGCCTCAAGTCGCTCGCCTACAAGATCGACCGCAACCGCAAGGCGCATTTCGTCATGCTCAACATCGACGGGCCGGGTTCGGTGGTCGAAGAGCTCGAACGCCAGACCCGCATCAATGAGGATGTGATCCGCTACCTGACCATTCGCGTGGACGAGCACGAGGACGGTCCAAGCGTGATGATGCGCAAGAGCGATCGTGACAAAAAGCGCCGCTCGGATCGGGGAGACGACTGATGGCCCGCCCGTTTTTCCGCCGCCGCAAGACCTGCCCGTTCTCGGGCAATGATGCGCCGAAGATCGATTACAAGGACGTCCGCTTGCTGCAGGGCTTCATTTCCGAGCGTGGCAAGATCGTCCCCAGCCGCATCACCGCCGTCAGCGCCAAGAAGCAGCGCGAGCTCGCCAAGGCGATCAAGCGCTCGCGCCAAATCGGCCTGCTTCCCTACGTCGTGAAGTAAGAGGAGAAGACACATGGATATTATCCTCCTCGAACGAATCGAGAAGCTGGGCACCATCGGCGATGTCGTTTCTGTAAAGGACGGGTACGCCCGGAATTACCTACTCCCGCTCAAGAAGGCGCTGCGCGCGAATGAAGCGAACAAGCAGGTTTTCGAGGCCAATCGCGAGCGGCTAGAAAAAGAAAACGCCGAACGCCGCGCCGAAGCCGAAAAGCGCGGCGGCAAAGTGGACGGGACCGAAATCGTCTTGATTCGCGCCGCTTCGAACGCTGGCCAGCTCTACGGGTCGGTCAATGTCCGCGACATCGTCAGCGGGCTTGCCGAAAAGGGCCACGAGATCGACAAGAAGCAGGTCATCATGGGCAACCCGATCAAGGCCATCGGCATGCACGATGTCCGCATCGACCTTCATCCCGAGGTCCACGTGACGGTCAAGGCCAATGTCGCGCGCAGCGAGGACGAGGCGGATCTCCAGAGCCAGGGCGTCGATGTGCTCGAGCAACTCTTCGAGGACGAGCAGCGCGAGATCGAAGAGGCCGCTGCGGCCAACCGCACCGATCCGACGCTCGAACCCGGCGAAATCCCGGCCGACATGCTCGAAGAAGGCGTGGTGGAGCGCATCGAGGCGGAAAAGGCCGACGATGCAGCGGATGCCAAAGTTCAGGACGACGAGGCCTGAGTGCTACCGCGCCAGGCGGCAAGCGATAAACGAAAGGCGCGGCCCGCGGGTCGCGCCTTTTTTGTAACCGCTGTCGTTTCGGCGTAAGCGCATCGACAGGGAAATCGCACGAAGAGAAAAAGAGGCGGGAAAAACAGCCCGATGAAGACGATCGATGAAACCCTCGACAAGCTCGAGGAACTCTATGAACAGGCTATCGCGCGCCTGCGCCAGGATGTGATGGCCTTCGGCGCCGATGGCACCCTTCCCGCGCCGGAACGCCGCAAGGACGGCTCCTACGCCTACCCGGAGTTGCGCCTGCGCTACCGTGGTGGCGAGCAACCCGCGGATCGCAGCCGTGCATTCGCCCGCCTCATCAATTCGGGGCTTTACACCACCACCGTGACACGTCCGGCCCTGTTCCGCGAATTCCTAACCGATCAGCTCGAGCTGATTGCCAGCGATTACGAGGTCGATCTCGAAGTCGCGGCTTCGCGCCAGGAAATCCCTTTCCCCTATGTTCTCGATGGCGAGGCGGGAGCGCAGCTTGCCGGCGTCGATCCCACCACCATTGCGCGCCATTTTCCCTCGACCGATCTCGCCGACATCGGCGACGAACTGGCGGACGGCATTGAGCTGAAGAACCCCGGCGACCCGATCCCGCTGGCGCTGTTCGACGGATTGCGGACCGATTTCAGCCTGGCTCGCCTCGCGCATTACACGGGCACCGCCCCCGAGCACTTCCAGCGCTTTATCCTGTTTACGAACTACCACCGCTATGTGGATGAATTTGTTGACTGGGCGGGTGCCCAGCTGGGCAAGGAAGGCTATACTGCTCTTGCCGGGCCGGGCGGACTTTATCTGACCGAACCCACCGATGATGCGCGCGTCCTGCTGTCCGACACCGCCTGGCGGCGCCACCAAATGCCGGCCTACCATCTGGTGGGCGAAGGGCGCGGCGGAATTACTCTGGTCAACATCGGCGTCGGCCCGTCGAACGCCAAGACGATTTGCGACCATCTGGCGGTGCTGCGGCCCGAAGCCTGGTTGATGATCGGGCACTGCGGTGGGCTGCGTGAAAGCCAGCGGATCGGCGACTACGTGCTCGCCCACGCCTATCTGCGCGACGATCACGTGCTCGACCCGGTCCTGCCGCCCGAGATACCCCTGCCCGCCATCGCCGAGGTCCAGCAGGCGCTGATGGGTGCGGCGGAGGAGGTTTCGGGCGAGCACGGCGCGGACCTCAAGAAGCGCATGCGGACGGGCACTGTGGTGACCACCGACGACCGCAATTGGGAATTGCGCTTCACCAATTCGGCGCGGCGCATGTCGCTCAGCCGCGCGGTGGGTGTCGATATGGAAAGCGCCACCATCGCCGGCCAGGGCTACCGCTTCCGCGTCCCCTACGGCACGCTGCTATGCGTGTCCGACAAGCCGCTCCACGGCGAGATCAAGCTACCTGGCCAGGCCAACCGCTTCTACGAACAGGCGATCGCCGCGCACCTCCAGATCGGCATCAATGCCTGCCGCCGCCTGCGCGACGAGGGGCCTGGCCTCCACAGCCGCAAGCTGCGCGCCTTCAACGAGCCTCCGTTCAGATGATGCAGAGGGTCTAAAGCGCGATCCCGTTACCCCTTGCCCTTCGTCTTGGTTTTGCCCTCTCTCGCGTTGCTCGCGATGAAATCGATGATCTGACCCGCCACATCCCTACCGGTGGCGTTCTCGATGCCTTCGAGGCCCGGCGAGGAATTGACCTCCATGATCACCGGCCCGTGGTTGGAGCGCAGCATGTCCACGCCGCACACGTTCAGCCCCATGCGCTTCGCCGCGCGAACCGCGGTGGAGCGTTCCTCGGGCGTGATCTTGATCACCTGAGCACTGCCGCCGCGATGCAGATTGCTGCGGAAATCGTCGGGCGCGCCGGTGCGCTTCATCGCCGCGACCACCTTTCCCCCGATCACCAGCGCGCGGATGTCTGTCCCGCCCGCTTCCTTGATGAACTCCTGCACCAGAATGTTGACGTTGGCGCCGCGGAAAGCCTCGATCACCGATTTGGCAGATGACATCGTTTCAGCGAGAACGACGCCGATCCCTTGGGTGCCTTCGAGCAGCTTGATGACCACCGGCGGCCCCTTCACCGCCCTGATAATCTCCTCGGTCTGCTTGGGATCGTGCGCGAAGGCGGTGAGCGGCAGACCCAAGCCGTGCTTGGCGAGGATCTGCATGCTCCGCAGCTTGTCGCGGCTGCGCCCGATGGCGACGCTTTCGTTGAGCGGCCAGCAGCCCTGCATCTCGAACTGGCGCAGGATGGCGAGCCCGTAATTGGTAATCGAGGCGCCGATCCGCGGGATTACCGCGTCATAGCCCGTGGCCGGCTCACCATTGTAGAACACCTGCGGGCGATGGCTGGCGATATGTACCGTGCAGCGCAGCGTGTTGAGAATGTCGACCTCGTGTCCGCGCTCCTCCGCCGCCTCCTTCAGCCGCCTGTGCGAATAGAGACCGGCATTGCGCGCGAGCATCGCGATTTTCATGGGCGTATTCCTCAGGGCTTGTGACCTTCGACAGGCTTCATCCCGGGCGTCTGGAGCCATG
The DNA here is from genome assembly GCA_038233275.1 of Sphingomonadales bacterium. Lineage (GTDB taxonomy): Bacteria > Pseudomonadota > Alphaproteobacteria > Sphingomonadales > Sphingomonadaceae > Qipengyuania. The sequence goes on from JBBSMH010000082.1 coordinate 5,812, forward strand.
AGTGGCCCGAATCAACGAGGAAATGGCGCCGCAGTGCCGAACGGCCGATCAGCATGGGAAACCGCATGTCCGAACGGTCTGCAAGGCTGATCTCGGCGCGAAACTCGATATTGCCGATCCTGAGCGGTGTCTTGACGATCATCCGGCGCTGGGTTTCGCCGTTGGAACTGGTGATCCCACGCCAGTCGACATGAATGGCCTCGCAGACCTGGCGCACCTTCTGCGCCTCGTAATCGACCGCGAAGCGGACAAATTGCTCTCCGTCGCGCTCGAATTCCTCGAGCACGGTAGCATGAAGCGAGGAGGTGCGCGCCCCGGTATCTATCTTGGCGGGCAAATTGTGCAGGCCGAGTTCGGGCAGCTGGACCATCTCGCGCCAGCCGACGATTGTTAGAGGTGCCTTGGCCTTACTCAATCGATGATCGCCATTCCGTCACCCCCGCCGGAGCCTGGAAGGCGGCGCAGCACCCGGCCGCTGGCAAAATCCACTTCGGCGACAGAGTTCGATTGAGTTTCTGCGGCGTAGATGCGGCTGCCGTCGGGCGACCAAAGAATGGTGACCTGCGCCTTGGCCTCGGCTTCCTCCCGACTCGAGATCTGGATTTGCCGTTCGACAGACAGATCGCGCAGGCCGATAACCGTCAGCGCCCCGTCCATCAAGTCGGAGGTGACCGCATAATCGCCTTGCGGACGCACCGCGATGCGCAGCGGGAAATCACCCACCGCCAAGGTCTTGCGAACCTGCATGCTCCGCGGATCGATCGCATAGACCTCGTCCGAACCGCGGGCGGACACGAACAGCGTCCTGCCGTCCGGCGCAAGCGCGATACCTTCGGGCTCGATGCCGACCTCGACCGAGTGGGGCGCGCGGCGAGTGACCAGATCCACCCGCGTCACGGTCTTGGAACCAAGATCGGTCGTCCAGGCATGGCGCGCGTCGGGCGCCACGGCCAGCATATGGGTGCCTCGCTGGCCGGTGGAATATTCGAAGGTTTCGGCCTTGCCCAGCGGGTCCTTGATCCAAAAGATCGACTGGCGGCCCTCTGCCGTGGTGTAAAGGTCCCCGTTGGCGTGCCAGACGATGCCGTGCGGCTGGGCATTTTCGCCCAATTCGATGCTCTTTAATTTGCCCAGGTCGCCGGTGCGGAAGATATCGACCGAAGTGCCGCCGTAGCAGGCCAAGGCAACGTATCGCTCGTCCGGCGAACTCGCCAGCTCGTGCGGATTGGCGCAGCTCTCCACGCGCGCGGTCTCTTCACCGGTCGCAAGATCGACCCGCGAAAGCATGTTGGCGAACTTTCCCGCCACAAAGAGCGACCCGGTCACGCCCCCGACCGGAGCCGGCGATGAGTCCTCCATCGCCGGCGCGCACGCCGCAAGAGCCAGCGAAGTCAGTGCGGCAAATCTTTTCATGCGCTTTCCTCGCTCAAGTCCCCGCCAGCGCGCGGCCTTCTACCAGCCGCTCGGTTTGCCCTTGTTCTGCTCGTCGAGCCAGGCCTTGAGCGGGGCGAAATATTCCATCATCGCCTTGCCGCTCATCTGTCGCTCGCCAGTGAAGGCTTCAAGCGCATCAGGCCACGGCTTGGAGCCGCCCATTTCGAGCATGGCGTTGAGCTTTTCGCCGACCTCTTCATTGCCGTAGAAGCTGCAGCGATGAAGCGGCCCGGTCCAGCCGGCTTCGTCGCAAGCCGCCCTGTAGAACTGGAACTGCAGCAAACGCGCGAGGAAATAGCGCGTATAGCTCACATTGCCCGGGATGTGGTATTTCGCGCCCGGATCGAACGCGTCGGCGGGGCGCGGCACGGGCGGGGTGATGCCCTGGTACTCGCGTTTCAGATTGTGCCATTCGGTGTTGTATTCGGCCGGCGTGATCGATCCGTCGAACACGCCCCAGCGCCAGCGATCGACCAGCAGGCCGAAAGGCAGGAAGGCGACCTTGTCCATCGCCTGGCGCAGGAGCAGGCCGATATCCTTGTCCGCGCTCGGTACATCGGCACGGTCGAGCATGCCGATCTGGACGAGGTATTCGGGCGTAATCGAAAGCGCGATCATGTCGCCGATCGCCTCGTGGAAGCCGTCGTTCGCGCCCGACAGATAGAGGAATGGCTGCTCGTTGTAAGCGCGCTGGTAGTAATTGTGACCCAGCTCGTGATGGATCGTG
>JBBSMH010000083.1:0-7934 GCA_038233275.1 Sphingomonadales bacterium
CCGGAACGCCTCCAGCACCGCGCGGTAGATGCGCTTCTTGAAGGGCACGATCAGATCAGGAAGCTGATCGGGATCGATCCATTTCCAGTCGCAGAATTCGGGCGGATCATGCGCATCCAGGTCGATATGCTCGTCGCTTCCGGTGAAGCGCGCGAGATACCAGACCTGCTCCTGCCCGCGATATCTGCCGCCCCACAGCTTTCCCATCAGCTCTTCGGGCAAATCGTAACGCAGCGGCTCGTCGAGCCGCTTGAGGATGGTAATGAAGGCGGGATCGATGCCGGTTTCCTCGCCCACCTCGCGCAACATCGCGGCATCGAGGTCTTCACCTTCGTCGACGCCGCCCTGCGGCATCTGCCACCAGTCGCCTTCCTTGTTGTCGATCCGCCGACCGACGAACACCTGGCCGCGCGCATTGACCAGCATGGTCCCCACGCAGGGACGGTACCCCAGCGGCTCGTTCATGCCGCGATCCGGTCCAGCTTGACCCTGATCGCGCCGAGGAAGGCGTCGAGATCCTTCTGCCCGCTCGGGATCGCCTTCCGCAGGGTCACGAAGCCGTGGATGATGCCCGGGAATTCGAAATAGCTCACCTCGGTCCCCTGCATGATCAGATGCGCGGCATATTCGCGGCCCGAATCGCGCAGCGGATCGAGCCCCGCGGTGCAGATGACCGTCGGTGGGGTGTTCGAGCAATCCCCGATCATCGGCATGTTGCGCGGACTATCGGGATCGGCGGCATATTGCACCCCGAACCAGTCCATCGCCGCTCCGGTCAGCAGATACCCTTCGGCAAAGTCGGCAAAGCTGCGGTGTTTCGAGACGTCGCTGGCGACCGGATAGATCGGCGCCTGGACCAGCACCGGCACATCGGCAGGCTCGGCGGCAAGCTGGTTGGTGGTGACGATAGTGAGATTGCCACCCGCGCTGTCACCGGTGATCACCAGGCCGGTGACCTCGAGACCGAGCTCGGTCGGGCTAGAGGCGATCCAGCGCGCCGCAGCCTCGCAATCGTCGGGCGCGGCGGGGAAGGGGTGTTCGGGCGCCAGCCGGTATTCGACCGAGATCACCGGCAGGTCGAGCTTGCGCGCAATCTCCGTGCACAGCGCATCATAAACCTCAATATCGCCGATCACGAAGCCGCCGCCGTGGATGAAGACGACCACGGGAGAGGGTCCGCGCGTTTCCCTGCTGTCGTAGAGCCGCAGCGGGATATCGTTGGCCGGGCCCGGACAGGTGAGGTCGCGCATGACCGGCAGTGCGTGAGCGTCGGCCTCGGCGATCGCCTTCATCGCGCGCATCTGCTGCCGGCCCTCGACCGCGCCGACCTCTTCCACGCCCTTGCCGCCCAATTGCTCGAGCATGTCGAGGAAGCCCCGCACATCCCCACGCACGAAATGCTCGTTGTCCGCCATTTGCGAATCCCCCTCCGGTTCCGCCGCGAGTTTACCCGAGCCCCGGCGCTTTTCCACTCGGCTTTTTGCAAGTGACGCAGTAAAACTTGATTGCGAGGGCGCGGTGCGCCTCCTAGATGGCCGGTCCCGATTGACTTTACGCGCCGGGGTTTGCGGCGCGACGAGAGGATTGATTTACAGGATGGCGACAGCTGCCACCGACCGGCCCGATACGACGGCTCCCGACACCCCCGAAGCGATCGTCGTGCGGTTCGCCGGCGACAGCGGCGACGGGATGCAGCTGACCGGCGGGCAATTCACCCTCTCGACCGCGCTCGCGGGCAATGATCTCGCCACCTTCCCGGATTTCCCCGCCGAAATCCGCGCGCCGCAAGGCACGCTGTTCGGCGTCTCCGCCTTCCAGATCAATTTCGGCAGCCGCCAGATCAACACCGCGGGCGACGCGCCCGATGTGCTGGTGGCGATGAACCCCGCCGCACTCAAGGTGAACCTCGCCGCTTTGAAGCCGGGCGGGCTGGTGATCGCCGACACGGGCGCCTTCACCAAGCGCAACCTGGACAAGGCCAAATACGACGCCAACCCGCTGGAGGACGGCAGCCTCGCGCAGTTCGACGTGCTGGCCTTCGACATCAGCGAGAAGACGATCGAGGCGGTCAGGCCCTTCGGCCTCGGTAACAAGGATGCGCTGCGGTCAAAGAACATGTGGACGCTGGGGCTGGCGCTGTGGATGTTCGACCGCCCGCGCGAGCCGATCCACGACTGGCTGCGCGCCAAGTTCAAGTCCAAGCCCGATATCGCCGATGCCAATATCGCGGCGCTCGATGCGGGTCACGCCTATGGCGAGACGGCCGAGCTGGCGGGGCCGATGAAGCAGCTGACCATGCCGCCGGTCGAGAGCGAGCCGGGACTCTATCGTACGATGACGGGCGCGGAGGCGGTCTCGCTGGGGCTGGTGGCGGGCGCGCAGCTGGCGCAGCTGCCGCTGTTCTTCGGCGGCTATCCGATCACGCCCGCGAGCGCGATTCTCCACCATCTCGCGCGGCTCAAGGAATTCGGCGTCACCACCTTCCAGGCGGAAGACGAGATCGCCGCGATCTGCGCCGCGATTGGCGCGAGCTATGCCGGCCAGCTCGGCATCACTAGCTCCTCCGGCCCCGGCATCGCGCTCAAGACCGAGGCGATGGGGCTGGCGATCATGACCGAGCTGCCGCTGGTGATCGTCAATTCGCAACGCGGCGGCCCTTCCACCGGCCTCCCGACCAAGACCGAGCAGAGCGATCTCTACCAGGCGGTCTACGGTCGCAACGGCGATGCGCCGCTGCCGGTGATCGCCGCGCGTTCGCCCGGGGATTCCTTCGAATGCGCGATCGAGGCGTGCCGCATCGCGGTGCAGTACATGACCCCGGTGATGCTGCTGACGGATGGCTATATCGCCAATGCCGCCGAGCCGTGGAAAGTGCCCGATCCCGCGAGTTTCGAGCCGTTCCCCGCGCAGTTTCTCGAAACGAAGAACGCTGGCGACGAACTGCTGCCCTACAAGCGCGACGCCAAGGGCGCGCGCCCGTGGATCAGGCCGGGCACGCCGGGGCTGATGCACCGTATCGGCGGAATCGAGAAGGCGCAGGACACCGGCCACATCGATTATTCGCCCGACAATCACCAGGCGATGACCGACGCGCGGGTGAACAAGGTCGCGCAGGTTCAGGTCCCCGACCAGGAGGTGTGCCGGGGAGAAAGCTCGGGCAAATTGGCGGTGGTCGGCTGGGGCAGCACCTTCGGCCCGATCCACCAGGCGGTCGGCCGCGCGCGTCGCAAGGGTTGCGCCGTCAGCCATATCCATGTGCGCCACATCTGGCCGATGCCCAAGAATCTGGGCGATCTGCTGCGCGGCTTCGAGCATGTCCTGGTGCCGGAGATGAACACCGGCCAGTTCAAGACGCTGCTGCGCGACCAGTACCTCGTCGACGCGATTCCGCTTACCAAGACCAGCGGCCAGCCCTTCCAGATCGCCGAAATGGAAGCGGCGATCGGCAAGTTCTTCGACGGTATCGAGGGCAATGAGGGCGGCGAGGTTCCGGTGAACGAGCAGCAATTGCCCAACCTGGAAGCGGGCCACGACGACGGCAGCTATCCCGACGCGCCCTTCCACGGCGATGATGCCGCGCTGCCGGGCGAGGGCAATCCCAACAAGGCGGTGAACCAATGAACGCCCCAGCGAAGATCGAAACCACACTCAAGGACTGGGAAACCGACCAGGAGGTCCGCTGGTGCCCCGGTTGCGGGGACTATGCGATCCTCAAGGCGGTGCAGCGCACGCTGCCGCAGCTCGGCTGCGATCCAGCGAAGACGGTGTTCATCTCCGGCATCGGCTGTTCGAGCCGCTTTCCCTATTACATGGAGAGTTACGGCTTCCACACGATCCACGGCCGCGCGCCGGCGGTGGCGACGGGGGTCAAGCTCGCCAACCCTGAGCTCGACATCTGGCTGGTGACCGGTGACGGCGACGGCCTCTCCATCGGCGGCAACCATCTGATGCATGTGCTGCGGCGCAATGTGAACATGCAGATCATGCTGTTCAACAACGAGATCTATGGCCTGACCAAGGGGCAGGCGAGCCCCACCAGCCGCACCGGCACCAAATCGCCATCGACCCCGATCGGCAGCTACGACCACCCCGCACGCCCCGCCGCCTTCGCGCTGGGCAGCGGCGCGCGGTTCGTGGCGCGCGGCTTCGATGTGTCGAAGAAGCTGCCCGAAGTGCTCATCGCCGCGCACGCGCACCAGGGCGCGGCCTTCATCGAAATCTTCCAGAACTGCATCGTCTACAACAAGGACGTGTTCGACGATTTCGCCGCGCCCAAGGGAGCCGAGGACGCGCAGCTGTGGCTCGAACATGGCGAGCCGATGCTGTTCGCCGGCGGCACGAAGGGAATCGGGCTCGATCGCGATACGCTCAGCCTGGAGGTGGTCGAGGTGGCGGAGGGCGACTGGGAAGCCGCAGGCGTCATCCGCCACGACGTCACCAACCGCTCGATCGCGCATATGCTGGTCGAAATGCCCTTTGGCCCGTTCCCGATGGCGCTGGGCGTGCTCTACGACGATCCGCGCCCGACCTTCGAAAGCGCCGTCATCGCCGAGCGGAAGATGGCGAGCGAGGGTAAGGAAGCCGACCTCGCCCGGCTGCTGGCGCGCGGGCAGACCTGGACCGTGGACGCGACCGCACCCGATCCGGTCTAGCCTTCCCGTGCCCGCCTTTTTTTGAACAAATTCGCTTTTCGTGCGTTGGTGGGGTGAAGGGCTCCCGAACGGGAGTCCAGCAACCACGGAGAGTTTCATGAATTTTATCAACACCAAGACCGCAACCAAGACCGCACTTGCCTCGGGCCTCGCCCTGGCGCTCGCCGCCTGCGGGGACGATGCCGAAGAGCCGATCGTCGAGAACGAGACGGCCGATATGCAGGTCAACGAGACCGCTGATTACGATCCGATGACGCGCGATTACACGCTGTCTGAGGAAGCGCGGGCGCGGCGCGATGCTTATGATACCAACGAAATGCATACCGAATACAGGACCTTCCGCGACGAGATCACCGGCGAGCAGGTCAACACGGGCGGCACCAATGCCACGGCCGAAGCCGGGATGAGCGAAGAGGACCGCGCGGAGAGCGAAGCTGCCGCCCGACCGCGCGACGCCGACACCAATATGCGTACGCGCCAGAACATGACCTTCGGCTATCTCGACCGCAACGACGACGGCAAGCTCTCGGTCGCCGAATACGCGATCTGGGCAATCCCGCTCGATCCACAGCATCAGGCGATGAACGACCAGGGTCAGCCTGAACTCAAGGCCGACACCGCCAACAAGGCCGCCGACAGCTTTTTCTATTACGATGTGGACGGCGACACCTTTCTCGACCAGCGGGAATTCACTTCCGCGCGCCGGGGCGAGACAATCGGCTCGTAACGCATTTGCGACCATCACCACCGGAAGGGCGGCGGGGCAACTTGCCGCCCTTTCCTTTTGTGAGCCCGGAATTAAAGCCCGCCCTCAAGCCGCGGAGCGGTAGGGCGGACCAGGATTCATGGACAATCTGACACACAGCCTCGTGGGCGCGCTGATCGGGCAGACGGGGCTCAAGCGGAAGACCGGACTGGCGATGCCCGCGCTGATCATCGGGGCGAATCTGCCCGATGTGGACGCGGCGTGCTTCCTCTGGCTCGACGGGGTGGAGCATCTCGGCTTCCGCCGCGGGATCACCCATGGGCCGATCGCCTGGGTGCTTCTGCCGCTGCTGCTCGCGGGCGCGCTATATTGGTTCGACCGCTGGCAGGCGCAGCGCGGAACGCGGCCGGAGGGGCGATTGCCGATCAGCTTCAGATGGCTCTATCTGCTGAGCTTCCTCGCCTGCCTGACTCACCCGGCGCTCGACTGGCTCAACGTCTACGGCATCCGCCTGCTCGAACCGTTATCGAGCCGCTGGTTCTACGGGGACATACTATTCATCATCGACGTGTGGCTGTGGGCCCTGCTGGGCATCGGATTGTGGCACTCGCTTCGGCGCGAGAAGCGGGGCGGGGAGTGGCGGAGACCGGCGCGGATCGCCATTGCTGGGGCGCTGGCGTACATCGGGGCAAACGGCGCTTATACCGCATACCTGCACGATTATGAGCGCAACTATGATCGCGGGCGGGAAAAGATCATTAGTCCTGTACCGATCGCGTTTTGGAAGCGGGAAGTCTTGACGGAAGAGGAACCGACGCTCTGGACATCAACCGAGTGGAATGGGGCCCTAAAGAACGGAGAGGCTGTTCGCCGGGCCTGCTTCGACGATTGTCCAGGCTTTCCCGAGGCGGAATTCTGCAGGGTCGAACCGGTGCGTGAGCTGACCCAAAAGAATCCGCAAGTCGAAGCCTTCCTCTCCTGGTCCCGCGCCCCCTTCGCCGAGCGCGCACCCGACGGTTCGGTCCTGCTTCACGATGCGCGCTTCTACGATCCCCAAGCACGCGACCGCTTCACCGTTGCGCTGCCGGATGTTCGCTGTGAGCCGCTGTAGTCGGGTCGAGCGTCTCGGCCGCCTCGCTATCCGCCGCGGCCTTGGCGGGCTTGTAGAGTAGCGCCGCGGCGAGGAAGGCCCAACCCGCGCCGCCGAGCCAGCCCGCCACGACGTCGCTCGGGAAGTGCACGCCGAGTACCACGCGGCTCCCGGCGACCAGCGCAGAGAGGACCATCGCCGAGCCGATCAGCACGTAGCGCACCGAGTGCCGCCGGCTCAGCGCGGCGAAGGCTATGGCCATGGCGATATAGACCACCGCCGCGTTGAAGCTGTGGCCCGAGGGAAAGCTCTCTCCGCCCGCCTCCATCAGGTGTGGCACGATCTCCGGCCGGTCGCGGCCCACCAGCTGCTTGAGCCCGGTATTGGCCAGCCAGCCGAGCATGACGGTGAACGCGAACAGCACCGCTTCGCGCCGCAGCGAGAGGAACAGCAGCGCCACCACCGCGCCCACGGCGAACAGGTTGCGCAGCAGGACGCCGCCGAGCGCGGTCGTGTCGCGGATCGCCTCCACCACCTTCGCGTGCCCGCCGAAAGCGAGGTCCTCGGCGCTGCGGAACATCATCAGGCCCATCTCGTCGAACCCGCCGGTTCGCCCGGTCGTAACCAGCCAGACCATCAGTGCAAAGCCGGCCCAGCAGACCGCCGCCGCGATCAGCGCCTTGCTGCGGTTGATGGTGAAGCCGCGCTCTGGCAGGCGGACAGCTTCAGGGGGAAGATGATGGGGATCGTGAATTACGCCTTTCATAGGGTGAGGAACCAGCGCGTGGCAGCTTGTGTTCCGCGCACATGAGTTCGCCCCAGATCGTCTGGCTGCGGCGCGACCTGCGCCTGGCCGACCAGCCGGCGCTTCAAGCGGCTGCCCAATGCGTTCAGCAAGAAGCTGGAAAACCACATTCACGCGCTGGCGCTCTATTTCTGCACTACAATTTCTGCCGCATCCACAAGAGCCTCAAGACCAGCCCCGCCATGGCCGCTGGCATTGCCGACACGCTCTGGTCGCTGGATGATGTGATCGTGAAGATTGACGAGCTGGCCCCGCCGCCCGCTAAGCGCGTTCCTTACAAGAAGCGGAGTTGAACGCTATAGGGGCCTATGGTCCCTGTTCTTCGGTTCATCGCTCAAGCACTTTGGCTTATCGCGCTCTCGGCGGTGATGCTGGGCTTCATCGTGATTTTGATCAACGGGACTTGGCCTGACGCCATGCGGCCAATTCAGCGTCTCTTTCAAGCTCTCCACGGCGCCCTCGGATCGTTCGCGTGGCTCGTCCAGGTGGCGATATTCGCTGGCCCGGGAACCATAGTTTGGTGGCTGGCTGACTACCTGGAAGATCGTCAGCGCAAAAATTCAAACTGAGACACTACCCGCAATCCCGATGCCGGGCATCTGATTGCCGATGACCTGCGCGCATGGCAGCGCGGCATGACCGGTTATCCGATCGTCGATGCCGTGATGCGGCAGCTATGGC
>JBBSMH010000084.1:0-7910 GCA_038233275.1 Sphingomonadales bacterium
GCCTTCGTCAACATCGGGCTGGTGCCCGACGGCGGATCGACATGGTTGCTCGCTCGCGCGATCGGTCGCGCGCGCGCCACGCGGATGATGATGCTCGGCGAGAAGATCGGTGCGCAGCAGGCCGAGGATTGGGGGCTGATCTATCGCGCGGTCGACGACGAGGCGCTGATGGACGAGGCGCGTGCCCTCGCGGAGCGGCTCGCGACCGGGCCGACGGTCTCTTACGCGACGATAAAGGCCAACATCGCCACCGCGCTCGACGGGACCCTGCCAGAAGTGCTGCTCGCCGAGGCAGAGGGTCAGCGCACCGCCGGGAACAGCAAGGACGCCATGGAAGGTGGCATGGCATTCCTCCAGAAGCGTAAGGCCCAGTTCAGGGGGGAGTAGAGGCCTCGCTCGCCCTTTTCGGCGCGGGGGAATGGGGTTAGGGGCAAGGCATGACCGACAAGCCGACCCCCATCGCAACATACGCCGTCTGGAAGCCTCTCGCCGAGAAGGAGGTGAAGGGCCCAGAGAACTTCGACGCCCTCACCTGGCACACGCCGGAAGGCATTGCGGTCAAACCGCTCTATACCAGCGAGGATACGGACGGCATTGACCCCGGCGTCCCCGGCATCGCGCCCTTCACGCGCGGGCCATACGCGAGCATGTACACCGGCCGCCCGTGGACGATCCGGCAATATGCGGGCTTCTCCACCGCGGAGGAATCGAACGCCTTCTACCGCCGCAATCTCGCGGGCGGGCAGAAGGGGCTTTCGGTCGCCTTCGACCTCGCCACGCACCGCGGCTACGACTCCGACCACGAGCGCGTCGAGGGCGACGTGGGCAAGGCGGGCGTCGCGATCGACTCCGTCGAGGACACCAAGATCCTCTTCGACGGGATCCCGCTCGACGAGATGTCGGTCTCCATGACCATGAACGGCGCCGTCCTGCCGGTGATGGCCTGCTACGTCGTCGCGGCCGAGGAGCAGGGCGTCGAGCACGGGCAGCTCAAGGGGACCATCCAGAACGACATCCTCAAGGAGTTCATGGTCCGCAACACCTACATCTACCCGCCCGAACCGAGCATGCGGATCGTCTCCGATATCATCGCATATACCTCGGCCAACATGCCGAAGTTCAACAGTATTTCGATCTCGGGCTATCACATGCACGAGGCCGGGGCGACCGCCGTGCAGGAACTCGCCTTCACCATCGCCGATGGCAAGGAATACGCCAAGCGCGCGATGGAAGCAGGGCTCGATATCGATGCCTTCGCGCCGCGGCTGTCGTTCTTCTGGGGCATCGGCATGAATTTCTTCATGGAGATCGCCAAGATGCGCGCCGCGCGGGCGCTGTGGCACGATGTCATGGAGGGGCTGGGCGCCCAGAACCCCAAGTCGAAGATGCTGCGTACCCACTGCCAGACTTCGGGTGTCAGTTTGCAGGAACAGGACCCCTACAACAACGTCATCCGCACCACGGTGGAGGCGATGGCAGCGGTGCTGGGCGGGACGCAGAGCTTGCACACCAATGCGCTGGACGAGGCGATCGCGCTGCCGACCGACTTCTCCGCGCGCATCGCGCGCAACACCCAGCTGGTGATCCAGGAAGAGACCGGCATTACCAATGTCGCCGATCCGCTGGGCGGCAGCTATTACATCGAAAGCCTCACCGATGCGCTGGTGACCGAGGCCAAAGCGATGCTCGACGAGGTCGAGGCGGCGGGCGGCATGACGCAATACGTCGCCAGCGGAAAACCCAAGGCTGCCATCGAGAGCGCCGCCGCCGCCAAGCAGGCGAGCGTCGATCGCGGCGAGACGGTGATCGTCGGCGTCAACAAATACCGCCGCGACAAGGAAGACGAGATCGACACGCTCGATATCGACAATCACGCCGTGCGCCTGAGCCAGATCACGCGGCTGGAGAAGGTGCGTGCGGGGCGAGACGAGAAGGCCTGCCGCGCCGCGCTGGAGGCTTTGAGCCAAGGTGCGAAGGGCGGGGCGAACGTGCTCGCGCTGGCGGTCGAGGCCGCTCGCCAAGATGCCACGCTCGGCGAAATTTCCTCGGCGATGGAGGATGTCTTCGGCCGCTACGACACGATGCCCACGCCCGTGCGCGGCATATATTCAAAGGCCTATGCCGACGACGACCGTTACGCTCAGGTCGTCGAAGGCGTGAAGGCGGTCGAACGCCGCCTGGGCCGCGCGCCCAGGTTGATGGTCGCCAAGATGGGCCAGGACGGCCACGACCGCGGCGCGAATGTGATCGCCAGTGCCTTTGCCGATATGGGCTTCGAAATCGTCTCCGGCCCGCTGTTCCAGACCCCGGCCGAAACGCGCGACATGGCGCTCGAGCGCGAGGTCGACGCGATCGGCGCGAGCAGCCTCGCCGCCGGGCACAAGACGCTGATCCCCGAGCTGATTCAGCTCCTGCGCGAAGCCGGGCGGGCGGATATCAAGGTCGTCGCCGGCGGCGTGATCCCGCCGCAGGACTACGACTTCCTGCGCGAGGCGGGGGTGCAGGGCATTTACGGCCCCGGCTCGAACGTCGTCGAATGCGCGGCGGACATGCTGCGCTTGCTGGGGCACAACATGCCGCCGGTGGGTGAGGCTATGAGCGAGGCGGCGGAGTGAGTGACCGCGTTATATCGGTGGATTGGAAGCGCATTACTGCCAACTTCGTTTCGGCCGGTGTTACGTGGTTTGCCATGTCGGCTGCTTCTTTTGCGTTGGCCGATCTGTTGCCCGAAGCTACTTCCGTCGCCGTCTCAGCTATCGTAGTCGGAATTGTCTTCCTTCTTCTTTCCGCCAAGATTCACTTCTTCAAGAAGCGGATCGTAGCTGCGATATCGGGAGTGGGCTTGTCGTCAGCAATATCAAAGTTGCCAACCGAATTGGGCGTCTCGACCCTAGATGGCCCGATCCTGATCCTGTCGGTGATTGGAGTTATCGGCTGTATCGGCGCTTTGATCTATTTCATCTACGCCGACTGAGACCCCACATGAAAATATGGACATCATGACCCAACCCCGAACCGACTGGACCCGCGAGGAGATCGCCGCGCTGTTCGTTCTGCCGTTCACCGAGCTGCTGTTCCAGGCGGCCACGGTCCACCGCGAGAACCATTCGCCGGACCAGGTCCAGCTCTGCACGCTGCTATCAATCAAGACCGGGGGGTGCCCGGAGGATTGCGGTTATTGCGCGCAGTCGGTTCACGCCGACAGCGGGGTGCCCGCGAGCAAGCTGATGGACGTGCAGGCGGTGCTCCAGTCCGCCGCGCAGGCGAAGGACCACGGCAGCCAGCGGTTCTGCATGGGCGCCGCCTGGCGCAATCCCAAGGACCGCGACATGCCCGCGATCGTCGCAATCGTAAAGGGCGTGCGCGCGATGGGGCTGGAAACCTGCATGACGCTGGGGATGCTGACGCCCAGGCAGGCCGGGATGCTCGCCGAGGCGGGGCTCGACTACTACAACCACAACATCGACACGGGCCCTGAGTACTACGAGCGGATCATCACCACCCGCACGCTGGATGAGCGGCTCGACACGCTTGAGAACGTGCGCCAGGCGGGGATCAACGTCTGCTCGGGCGGGATCGTCGGCATGGGCGAAACGCGCAGCGACCGGGTCGGCTTCATCCACACGCTCGCGACGCTGCCGCAGCATCCCGAGAGCGTGCCGGTCAACGCGCTGGTGCCGATCAAGGGCACCGTGCTGGGCGACATGCTGGCGGACACGCCGCTGGCGAAGATCGACGATATCGAATTCGTCCGCACCGTCGCGGTGGCGCGGATCACCATGCCGCTGAGCATGGTGCGGCTGTCGGCCGGGCGCGAGAGCATGAGCGAGGCGACGCAGGCGCTGTGCTTCCTCGCGGGCGCGAACTCGATCTTCACCGGCGACAAGCTGCTGACCGCCGCCAATGCCGGCGACGCCAGCGATGCCGCGCTGTTCGCCAAGCTGGGGCTGACCCCGCTGCGGGGCGAGGAGCCGATGCGGGCCGAGCGGGTGAGCGAGGTGGTGCCGGCCGAGTGAGTGCCCCCGACCCGTTCGCCCCGAGCCTGTCGAAGGGCGCCAGTGCGTGACACTCGGCTTCTCCGTTGACGAACTCCTGCCCAGGGCGCGCGGGGGCGGGCAGCTGCGGATGGGACTGGTGCGGCTCGCCGAAAGCGAGTGGTTGCAGCCCGACCCCGATCTCGCGGCGCGCGCGGAGGGGTTCGCGGCGTTTCCCGATGGCGTGCAGCTTGCGCCCGAAGGCGCGGCGCCGGGGGCGGAGTTGGCAGCGATGCTGGGGATCGCAGGAGGTCTGCCGCAAGCCGCAGCCTCGCATCACGAGGACATGTGCCTGCTGACCCGGCGCGGGGGCGAGGAGGTCTATCGCCTCGTCGGCGCGGCGGTGGCCTGGCCTTCGGACTGGCGGCCAGCGGAGAAAATGCGGCTGGCGCTGACCGCGCTGCACGCGCCGATCCAGGGCTATGCCGAGCAGCTTGCGAGCGGCGTCGATCACTTCATGGACCGGCTGGAAGCGGGACCGATCTACGGGCGCTGCAACTGGTTCATCGCGCCCACCGGAGCGCGGCGGTGGGTGGCGGGGCCGCCCGAGAGGGCCTTCGCGCATGTCGACCGCGACAATGCCGACGAGGCGCTGTTCGTGCGTTCCGAACGCCAGACGCTGCGGCGGCTGCCCGAGAGCGGGGCGGTGCTCTTCACCATCGGGGTCTATGTCGAACCGCTCGGCGCGCTGTCGGATGCCAATGTGGCGATGCTGGCGCGCGCGGTGCGCTCGCTGGTCGAAGGCGAGGGCGACCGCCGCGGCGCGGGGGCTTACGCGGCGGCGCTAATCGGCTATGCGACCCGCCGAGGCTTGGAGACGGGGATATGATGCGCGCCAGAATCCATTGCGACACATGCGGGTGGGCAGCGTGATCGCGCCCTCACTGGCCATGGCTATCGCGCTGCAGGCTGCGATCCCTGCTGACGAAAGCGCCGATTGTGCCGAGGCCATGACCCAGACCGCGATGACCATCTGCGCCGCGCAAGGCTACGAGCGCGCCGATGCCGAGCTCAACCGGGTCTGGCGCGAGCTGCGGGCCGTGACCCGGGCTGCCGACGCGGAGCCCCATGACGACGGCCGGCCCGGCCACTGGGCGAGCCTGCTCGCGGCGCAGCGCGCCTGGCTCGCCTATCGCGACGCGCATTGCCGCCTCGTGGGCTACGACGCGCGCGGGGGTTCGCTGGAACCGCTGCTGGTCGCCAATTGCCGCGCCGAGTTGACCCGCGAGCGCACCCGGAGCATGCGCGCATTGCTTACCAACCAGCTGTCCGGCGAAGCCAGGGCCGGGACGGAGAAATAGACTTGTTCTCCAAAATCCTCATCGCCAATCGCGGCGAAATCGCTTGCCGGGTCATCAAGACCGCGCGCCGTATGGGTATCGCGACCGTCGCGGTTTATTCCGACGCCGATGCGCGCGCGCCGTTTGTGCGGATGGCCGACGAGGCGGTGCATATCGGGCCTTCGCCTGCCGCCGAGAGCTATCTGGTCGCGGGCAAGATCATTGCGGCGTGCAAGCAGACCGGGGCCGAGGCGGTGCATCCGGGCTATGGCTTCCTGTCCGAGCGGACCAGCTTTGCCGAGGCGCTGGCGGCGGAGGGGATCGAATTCATTGGCCCGCCGGTGAACGCGATCGCGGCGATGGGCGACAAGATCGAATCCAAGAAGCTAGCGCGGGAGGCGGGGGTCAACACCGTCCCCGGCTCCGAGGGCGAGGTGGAGACCACCGCCGAGGCGCTCAAGTGGGCCAACACAATCGGCTACCCGGTGATGATGAAGGCCTCCGCGGGGGGCGGCGGCAAAGGCATGCGGCTCGCGCACAACGACAAGGACGTCGAGGAGGGGTTCGAGGCGACCCAGCGCGAAGGGCTCAACTCGTTCGGCGACAAGCGCGTATTCCTCGAAAAATTCATCCTCAACCCGCGCCACATCGAAATCCAGGTGCTCGGCGACAAGCACGGCAACATCGTCTATCTCAACGAGCGCGAGTGCAGCATCCAGCGGCGCCACCAGAAGGTGGTCGAGGAAGCGCCGTCGCCCTTCGTCACCCCGAAAATGCGCAAGGCGATGGGCGAGCAGTGCGTCGCGCTGGCGAAAGCAGTGGGATATTACAGCGCGGGCACGGTCGAGCTGATCGTCAGCGGCGCGGACCCGAGCGGCGAGAGTTTTTACTTCCTCGAAATGAACACCCGGCTGCAGGTCGAGCATCCGGTGACCGAGGCGATCACCGGCGTCGACCTGGTCGAGCAGATGATCCGCGTGGCGGCGGGCGAGAAACTGCCGTTCACCCAGGACGATGTGACGATCGACGGATGGTCGATCGAGAACCGCGTCTATGCCGAAGACCCCTATCGCGGCTTCCTGCCGAGCATCGGACGGTTGGTGGAATACGATCCGCCGGTCGAGCCGTGGGCCGACGATGGGGCGGCGAACGGCCGTCGCGGCGTGGACGGGATCCGGGTCGATGATGGCGTGTTCGAAGGCGGCGAAGTCTCGATCCATTACGATCCGATGATCGCCAAGCTGGTAACCTGGGGCGAAACCCGCAAAGAAGCCGCCGACCTGCAGGTGCAGGCGCTCGACGCGTTCCGCATCGCGGGGCTCGGCCACAACGTCGATTTTCTCAGCGCGATCATGCAGCACCCGCGCTTCCGCTCGGGCGAGCTGACCACCGGCTTTATCGCCGAGGAATACCCCGAAGGCTTCCAGGGCGCGCCCGCTTCGGACGAACTGCTGCGCGGGCTTGCCTCGGTGGGCGGGGTGATCGCCGCTGCCGATGCCGATCGCGCGCGGAGGATCGACCAGCAACTCGACGGCGACTTTTACGCGCCCGGGGAATGGACCGTCCGCCTGGGCGGCCAGGACTACGAGGTGGTGCTCGAAGAAGACGAGGTCACCGTAGATGGCGAGCCAATAGAGCTTGAGATGGAATACACTCCGGGTGACGATATCATGGATGTCGCCATCGGTGACGACCTTCTGACCCTGCAGCTTGCGCCCACTCGCACCGGCTATGCCATCACCACCCGCGGTGCCACGCATTCCTTACGCGTGCTTCCTGCGCGGGTGGCGCATCTGGCGGATCACATGATCGAAAAGGAACCGCCGGACCTTTCGAAGATGCTCATTTGCCCCATGCCCGGCCTGCTGGTGAAGCTCCATGTCGCGCAGGGAGACGAGGTACAGCCCGGCCAGCCGCTCGCCACGGTCGAGGCCATGAAGATGGAGAACATTCTTCGCGCCGAGAAGGAGGGTACGATTGGCAAGATCAACGCCGCCGAGGGCGACAGCCTCTCGGTGGACGAGGTGATCCTCGAGCTCGAGTGAGCCATGCACCTGAGACACGATCCCGCTGCTCCGGCAGCACCGCAGGTCGATTTCGACGATTTCCTCGCCCTTGATGTCCGCGTCGGCACGATCGTCGCGGCGGAGGCCTTTCCCGAGGCGCGCAAACCCAGTTACCGGCTCCGGATCGATTTCGGAGCGGTGATCGGCGAGAAGAAAAGCTGCGCTCAGATCGCGGCGAATTACGCGGCTGAAGAATTGGTCGGCCGCCAGGTCGCGGCGGTGGTAAATTTTCCGCCCCGCCAGATCGGCCCGGCCATGTCGGAAGTCCTGACCCTTGGGTTCGCCGATGAAGCCGGTGAGGTGGTCCTGTTCGCTCCGGATCGCCGGGTGCCCGACGGATCGCGCCTCTTCTAGATTTCACCCGTGCCGTCGGGCGCTGGGTTCAGTGCGCGTGCAATTGCTCGTCAAGGAAAGCCGCGACATCGTCGAGCGCAACGTCATCCGCCAGATATGCCGCGCCAATTCCGCGCAGCAGAACGAAGGGAAGCGCGCCCGCCACCATCTTCTTGTCGTGCAACATATGCTGCGCC
>JBBSMH010000085.1:0-7855 GCA_038233275.1 Sphingomonadales bacterium
ATGGAGGATTATGCCTATACCGACAATGCGGCGGTATTCTGGGATCTTTACGGCGAGAAGGGGCACCCGATCCGCACCACGGTCTCGGAGATGGGGCCGCTGCTGCTCTCGCGCCTGCTCGATCTCAACGAGACGCAGGCGGGCGTGCTCGACATCGTCTTCCGCCTGGCCGACGAGCAAGGACTGTTGCTGCTCGACCTCGAAGATCTGCAGGCCATGCTCGCGCACGCTTCGGCACAATCGAAGGAACTGAGCGCGCGATACGGCAATGTGTCGCGGGCGAGCGTGGGCGCGATCCAGCGGCAGCTGCTCAGCCTGGACAGCCAGGGCGGCGCGCAATTTTTCGGGGAGCCGGCGCTCGAGATCGATGATTTTCTCGCCACCGACGATCGCGGGCGGGGCATCATCAACGTTCTCGCCGCCGAGCAGCTTATGCGCAGTCCCAAGCTCTATGCGACTTTCCTGTTGTGGCTGCTCGCCGAACTGTTCGAGACGCTGCCGGAGGTGGGCGATCCCGATAAGCCGCGGCTGGTGTTCTTCTTCGACGAGGCGCATTTGCTGTTCGACGAGGCGCCCAAGGCGCTCGAGGACAAGATCGAGCAGGTCGTCCGTCTGATCCGCTCGAAGGGGGTGGGCGTCTATTTCGTGACCCAGAACCCCGTCGACATTCCGGAGGAGATCGCGGGGCAGCTCGGCAACCGCATACAGCACGCGCTACGCGCCTTCACTCCGCGCGACCAGCGGGCGATTCGCGCGGCGGCGGAAACCTTTCGCATCAATCCCGATCTCGACGTCGCGCAGGCGATTACCGAGTTGAAGGTCGGCGAGGCGCTGGTCTCCACCTTGAGAGAGGATGGGGCGCCCTCGGTCGTCCAGCGCACGCTGATCAAGCCCCCGCATTCGCGGCTCGGGCCCGTAACCGACGAGGAACGCGCAATCGTCAATTCGGTCAGCCCGCATGACGGAAAATACCAGACGAAGGTAGACCGGGAAAGCGCGGCGGAAGTGCTTGCCGTGAAGGCCGCCGACGCTGCCGATACTGCCCAGGAGGTCGAGGAGAAGGGCCGCGAAGCGGTCGGGAAGCGCCCCCGCAAATCCACCTCGCTATGGGAAAGAGCGGGCAAGCGCGCGGCGAGCGCGGCGGCGGGGTCCGCTGCTTCTATCGCGGCGGCCGCGTTGCTGGGAAAGAAAAGCCGCGCCAATCCCGTGCGGAGCGCGGCGACCTCTGTCGCGGGAACCATCGCCACCGAATTCGGCGGCGGGATCGCCGGCCGCTTCGTGCGCAATCTCGTGGGGGGACTGATGCGCTAGAGCGGCAGGCGGATTTCGGCCCGCAATCCGCCCTGGGGATGGTTGCGCAGCACCAGCCTCCCGCCGTGCCGCTCCGCGACCGCGCGGGCGATTGTAAGGCCCAGACCCGCGCCGCCAGTACTGCGATTGCGGCTCGCCTCCCCACGCACGAAGGGCTCGAGCATCGCGTCGATGCGGTCGGCTGGGATGCCGGGTCCCTCGTCCTCGACGCCGATCACGGCCCAGCCATCCTCGCGCGACATCGTCACCCGCGCCGTTCCGCCGTAACGCAGGGCGTTCGCGACAAGATTGCGCAAGCCGCGCTTGAGCCAGGTCAAATGGACTGGAGCGACGATCCGCCGGGCGTGGTCGAGCGTCACCGGCTCGCCGAGATCCTCGAATTCCTCGACCACCGAAGCGGCCAGCGCGCCGAGTTCGACCGGCTCGGCTGCGCTTGAATCCTTCCCGATCCGGGCAAGGTCGAGAATCTCGTCGAGCGTGTGAGCGATTTCGGTGATCGTCGCGGCCATCTTCGTTCGCTGCGCTTCGTCGTCGATCGTCTCGATCCGCACCCGCAAGGCTGCGAGTGGGGTCTTGAGGTCGTGCCCGATCGCACCGAGCATCACGTCCTTTTCTTCCAGCATCGCGCCGATCCTCGCCTCCATCGCATTGTGCGCCAAGATGAGGCTGCGGATATCGTCGGGCCCCGACGGGGCGAGCGGCTCGGCGGGCGTGGCCCTGTGCGAAAAGCGCTCGGTCCGTTCGGTCAGCGCGGCGAGTGGGCGGGTGATGCGCCGCAGCGCCAGCCACAGCAGCGTCATCAGGACGGCAAAAAGCACGATCGTCTGCAGCACCAGCCCGCCGATGACGCCCGAATCGCGCGGCGGTACGGGGATGCGCGCCACCTGCCATAGCCGCGCATCGGGCTGCTTCATCGCCACGACCAGCACATTGTGCGGACGCCGTTCGACGTGCGGCCGTAATCCGGGAAAGCGTCGCGCCGCACGCGCAAGCACCGGATCGTCGGAGATCGCGCGTTCGACCACCGCAACGCTTTGGACGCTCACGCCCGAATGGGAGAGGATTTCGGCAAGCGCGGCTTCGCGCTCGGCATGGCGCGCTTCGTCCGGGCGCAGCGGCGAGCTGGCTTCTTCGCGATAGCGCAGGCGGCGCGGCAGGCGCCCGATCCTTTCCCCGCGCCGCTCGGCGAGGTCGCGTCGCGCCATCCTCTGGGGACCCGCGACGAGCTGGAAAGCGGCGGCATGAATCAGCGCATTCTCGCGGCGCTGTTCGGCCGCGCGGTAAAGCAGCGCGCCCGACACGAGCTGCGCGGTGAGCAGCGCGAGCGCGAGGATTGCAAGCGTCTGCGCCACGAGGCTCCCTGGCCAGAGGTGCGATCGGCGCACCACCGCCTCAGCGTTCCCGCCGCGCGGCGCGCGTCACGTCGGCTGCGAAGCGATAGCCACCGCCGCGCACGGTCTGAATAAAATGTGGATCGCGGCTGTCGGCCTCGATCTTGCTGCGCAGACGGCTGACCTGGTTATCGACCGCGCGATCGAACGGATGCGCTTCCCTTCCCTGAACCGTGTCGAGCAGGCGGTCGCGGTCGAGCACGCGGCGCGGATGGTCGCAGAAGGCGCGCAGCAGGCGGAATTCGGCGGTCGACAGCGCGATGACCGCGCCCTCGGGATCGGTCAGGCGCCGCTTGAGCGGATCGAGCTCCCAGCCTTCGAAGCGGTAGAGCGCATCTTCCTGGTCGCTGGGCGCGCGCGGGCCCCGGTTTGCGCGGCGCAGGACAGAGCGGATGCGCGCGACCAGCTCGCGCGGCTCGAACGGTTTGGTGACATAATCGTCGGCGCCGATTTCGAGCCCGACGATCCGGTCGGTCGCCTCGCCCCTGGCGGTCAGCAGGATGACGGGGAGTTCGCGCGTTTCGACGAGGTGCCGGCACAGCGACAGCCCGTCCTCGCCTGGCATCATGATATCCAGGAGAACGAGGTCTGGTGCAGTTTCGACCAGTGCGCTGCGCGCCGCCGCCGCGCTCTCCGCCTCGCGCACGACGAACCCCTGGCCGGTGAGATACTCGGCCAGGGGCTCGCGCAAGGTGGGCTCGTCGTCGACGAGCAGAAGGGTGACGGGCGCGGGTACGGTCATTGCCTGTCCCCCGCGCCTATCGGTTCACTCTGCAAGCGATCAAGCGCTTAGTGCGTTCACTGGGCGCGGCGCTGCTCGCGGCGTTCCTGCCATTTTGCCCGCATCGCCTCATGCGCCGATTGACGCTCGGCGGCGCTGATGGCGCCGTTGCCGTCGGCATCGACCTGCGAGAAATGCCTGGCAAGAGCGGCATCGAACTCGGCGCGGGTTACGGATTTGTCGCCGTCGGCATCGGCTTGCCGAAGCATGCCGTGCATCATCCGCATCGCGCCGTGGTCGCCGCGCTTGCCGCGCTTGCGGTGGCCGCGCTTGCCGCGATGCTCGTCCTCGGCCCGCGCATCATGGCGCGTCGCGAGCTCAGCCTGCGAGAGGCCGCCGCTGTTGTCGGCGTCCATACGGTCGAAATGCTCCGCCATGCGGTCGTCGCGGTGTTCGGCGCGGTGTTCGGCACTCGCCGCGCGGCGCTCTTCGCGCTTGGCGCGCCGGGCTTCGTGGGCAGCCCGCATTTCGGCTTGCGAGAGTTCTCCGTCGTTATCGGTATCCATAGCGGCAAAGCGTTGCGCCTGGCGCGCCTCGCGATCCGCCGCACCGATCGCGCCGTCGCCGTTGACATCGAGCCTGGCGAACATCTGTGCGCCGTGCGACTGCATTTCGGCGCGGGTAACGCTGCCGTCGCCGTCGGCGTCCGGCTTCGTCATCCCATCGTGATGCTGGGCCAGCGCCACGCTGGCGCCGACAAACGCCAGAGCGGCGGCGGACAGGGAAAGGGTGAGCTTCGTCATGGGGATCGTCTCCGGTTGAATCATGGGTGAGGGCGACGGAAACCATCGAGGGGGAAAGATGGCCCCGCCGCACTCAGGACGCCCCTTATACGCGGCGATTGTCGCGCGATTATGCCCAAGCGAGGCTGAATTGTACCGGAATGTATTACCAGCCAGCCGGCATTCAGCCGCGTGCAAGACGATTCAGCGCTCGCGATGCTGCGTCAGCACCAGAGACCCTGCGGCGCTTGTCGCTCGCCTCAGCTCTGCTTTTCCATCGTGAAGGCGTTGAGCTTGTTGCCGTCCGGATCGCGGAAATAACCGGCATAGAAGAGATTGCCGTTCTCGTCGGGTTCGCCGCGCGGCCCCGGCGCGCCCTCGTCGCTGCCCCCGTTCGCCAGCGCGATGTCGTAAATCCGCTGCACCTGATTGCGGTCCTTCGCCTGCAGTGCGACCATCACGCCATTGCCCGCCGTGGCGGGTTTCTCGTCATAAGGCTTGGTCAGCGCGACTCCGGCACCGCCGTCCCACGTACCCCAAGCGATAAACTGCTCGAAATCCATCATTCGGCCGACGCCCATTTCCGCCGCGATCGCGTCGTAGAATTTCGCGTTTTTCTGAAGGTTGTTGGTCCCCAAAGTCACGTAACCGATCATGCGGGTTCTCCTCTCACAATGATTCGCGACCGCAGGAACATTAAGCGAACACTGATGGCCCTACAAGGGGGCGCATTCCTTTTCCAGCCACGCCCGGTCCTCGCTTTCGAGCCGTCGCGAAAGAATCTCCCAAACCTGCGCGTGATAGCGGTTCCACCAGCCGATCTCGTCTTCGTTCAGGCTGGCCTTGTCGACCAGCCGCCGGTCGAGCGGAACGAAGGTCAGCGTCTCGAAGCCGAGCCAGTCGCCCTCCCTGCCCTCGATGTCGGCGTCAACGACAAGCACGAGATTCTCGATACGGATGCCGTAATGGCCCTGCTTGTAATAGCCCGGTTCGTTGGAGAGGATCATTCCTGCCTTGAGCGGGGTCGCCGATCCGGCGAAGGCGCCGCCCGGCTTGGCGATGCGCTGCGGTCCTTCGTGCACCGAGAGATAGCTGCCCACACCGTGACCTGTGCCATGCGCGAAATCGACGCCCGCCTGCCATAGATGCATTCGCGCAAGCGTATCGAGCTGGCCGCCGCTGGTGCCGGCGGGAAACTTCGCCTGCGCCAGCTGGATATGGCCCTTGAGCACGCGGGTGTTGCGGTCGATCATTTCCGCGCTCGGCTCGCCCGAACCATCTTCTGTGCCCACCCACACGGTGCGGGTAATGTCGGTCGTCCCGTCGAGATACTGGCCGCCGCTGTCGACTAGGTAGATGCTGCCGGGCGGAATCGGGATATTGCTGTCCTCGTCCACCTTGTAATGCGGCAGGGCGGCATGCGCGCCGGCCGCGCTGATGGTGTCGAAGCTGGAATCCTTGAGTTCCGGGCTGAGGCCGCGGAATTCGCGCAGCTTCGCGGCGGCGGACAGCTCGTCCACCCCGCCCTTGGGCACCTCCACGCTTATCCAGCGCAGGAATCGCGCCACCGCCGCGCCATCGCGCGCCTGCGCGTCGCGATGGCCCTGCTGTTCGGCGGAGGTCTTGACCGCCTTGGGCAGCACGGTCGGATCGGGCGCGCGCGCCACCTTTGCCCCTGCCGCCTCGAGCGCGTGAAAGATGCCTGCCACTGCGTGTTCCGGGTCGAGCGCCACGTTCTTCCCCGCCAGTCCCGCGAGCGCAGGCTCGAAGTCCGCCCGGTCGCGCACCGTCACCGCATTGCCGAGATGCTGGGTGAGCTCGGGCGTGACCTTTTCCGGAGCGATGAACAATTCCGCCGTCCCGTCGGCATGGGCGACGACATAGGAGAGCGCCACCGGGGTATTGGCGATATCGGCACCGCGGATGTTGAGCAGCCATCCCACCGAATCGAGCGCCGCGATGACGGTCGCGTCGTAGCCCTCCCGCTTGAGCCAATCGGCAACTTCGGCGCGCTTTTCCGCGCTCGAGCGGCCGGCATAGCGCGTCTCGTGAGGGACGGCTGGCGCATCGGAGGGGGCGGGGCGGTCCTGCCAGATCGCGTCGATTGGGTTGCCATCCACGGGCACGAGCTGAGCGCCCTTCCTGGCAAGCGCGGCCTGCGCATTTTCCGCCCATTCGATGCCGTGGAGCCATGGATCGTAGCCCATCCGCGCGCCTGCGCTCGCATGGTCGGCGATCCATTGCGCGGGGCTGGTTTCGGGCACGCTCTCGTAATCGTAAAGCGCCTCGTCCACCTGTTCGCGCACTTGCACGGTGTAGCGGCCGTCCGTGAACATGGCCGCGCCCTTACCCTCATATCCATCGGCCAGCACCACCGCGCTGCCCGCGCTGCCGCGAAAGCCGGTGAGCCATTCCAGCCGCTGGGCATAGGACGCGACATATTCGCTCATATGCTCGTCCGAAATCGGGATGACGAAGCCGTCGAGACCCCGCTTCTTCAATCCCTTTCGCAGTGCATCGAGGCGCGCTTCGTGGGTATTCATCAGCATGGGTGGCAATCCTTTCGTCGACACCGGTCGGCGGTTCACGCGACTCGGCGCTTGCAGGCGGCATGTTCGCCGCATAGTCATGCGCATCTTCTTACAAGGGTCGGGGGGCGCTTTCCACCCGCTGCGACCTCCATGGAAAGGCGATTATATACCTTGCAAACAGATACAATCACCCACGGAAAGGCCATTGCCCTGATCCTGCTCGCGGGCGCCGCTCTCGCCGGAGCGACGCCGAACCAGGCCCAAGCACAGGATTCATCCTTGACCGAACTTACCGCCCCGCCAGTCGCGGAAAAGCGCGACCATTCCTATACCCGCCACGGGATCACCATCGCCGACCCCTACGACTGGCTCTACGACAAGTCCTATCCCAAGGTCGACGATGCCGATGTGCTGGCGCATCTGGAAGCCGAGAACGCCTGGTTCGAGGCGCGCATGGCGCCGCACAAGCCGCTCGTGGAAGAATTGTTCGAGGAGATGAAGGGTCGGATCAAGGAAGACGATTCGACCGTGCCGCAGAAAAACGGCGACTGGCTCTACTGGTTCGAATTCGAGGAAGGGGCGGAATACCGCAAAATTTACCGCAAGCCGGCGAGCGGCGGCGAAGCGCAGCTGATCCTCGACGAAAACGAGTTGGCGAAGGATCTCGAATACCTCCGCCTCGGCGCATTCTCGGTCAGCAAGAACGGGCGCTATCTCGCCTATTCGGCCGACACCAACGGTTCGGAACGCTTCACCGCGCGGATCAAGGACTTGCAGACGGGCGAACTGCTGCCCGACGAAATTCCTGGCACGCTCTCGGGCCTTACCTGGGTGATGGACGATAAGGCGATCGTCTATGGGCTGGCGAACGAGAACTGGCGCGTCCACGATGCGATGCTGCACGTTCTCGGCACGCCGGTGAGCGAGGACCTCGAGCTCTATCGCGAGACGCAGGACGACGGTTTCCGTGTCGGTGCCGGTCTGACCGCTCAGGAGGACTGGCTGGTCATTGCCACCGCCGATAATGAAACCAGCGAAGTACGGCTGGTGCCTGCCGACAACCCGACTGCGCAGCCCATTCTGGTCAGGCCGCGTCGGAAGGGCGTCGAATATGAAGTC
>JBBSMH010000086.1:0-7839 GCA_038233275.1 Sphingomonadales bacterium
ACGAGGCCCAACAGCAGCGCAAGCGGGAAACTGCCGACGAGGATCGCACCGGCCATTGCCGCGTAGCCCAGCAGCGCCGAGCCGATCATGTCGGGCCAGTAGATCGCGCCCCGTGCTTTGCCGAGGCCCTTGGTCAGGTCGCGTGCCGCGCGCAGCATCGCCCTGTCGTCGCTCTCGACGAACTGCGCACGGGTGGCCCGCGCGGGGCGGCGCTGCATGGCGGGATCGAGGATCTGGTCGAAGGACATGGCGGTTTCTCTTGGGAGCGGCCTTTAGCGCTCAATCTCGGGCGAGGACAAACGCTGTCTTCCTGCTACACTTATCGAGCGGGTCGCTTGACTTGATGCGTCATACGCACGCAGGGGCTGACGCAGGATGAACGGGATCAGGCGCGTGGA
This sequence comes from Sphingomonadales bacterium, assembly GCA_038233275.1. Taxonomy (GTDB): domain Bacteria; phylum Pseudomonadota; class Alphaproteobacteria; order Sphingomonadales; family Sphingomonadaceae; genus Qipengyuania. Next base: position 399 of record JBBSMH010000086.1, read on the forward strand.
CAGTTCCGATATCGTGATCGTGCCGGTCGATGACAAGGTGGGCCGCAAGGCCTTTGTCGAGCTCGGCCGAAAATTCGCCGCTCGCGAGCCCCACGCCGTGCCGCAGCTGCGCTCTGAACAACTCGAACTAATCGATCCGGAAAAGAACCCCTTCTTCGGCCACGCCACGGTGCAATTGTTCATCGCTTATCGCGCGGGCCAGCCGGTCGGGCGGATTTCGTCACATATCGACCACCTCGCGCTGGAACTACCCCGGGAGCAGGGCTTCGGGCCCGGCACCGGCATGTTCGGCTATTTCGACGCCGAGGACGAAGCGACCACACGGCTGCTTCTGGCGCGCGCCGAGGATTGGCTGCGCGAGAAGCGCATGACCAGGGTGCTCGGCCCGATTTCCCTTTCCATCTGGGAGGAACCGGGTCTGTTGGTGCGCGGTCAGGATCATTCTCCGATGATCATGATGGGCCACCATCCGGCGCATTATCGCGGATGGATCGAAAACGCCGGCTATGCCGCGGAAAAATCGCTGTTCACCTATGAGCTGGACGTGGGCGAGGAATTTCCACCGCTGATCCGCCGCATCGTCGCCTCGGGCGAGCGCAACCCGCGCCTCCACGTGCGTCAGGTCGATCCCGGCAGATGGGACGAGGAAGTCGGGACGATCCTGCACATCCTCAACGATGCATGGTCGGGCAATTGGGGTTTCGTGCCGTTTACCGCAGCGGAGATCGCCTACGCCGGCAAGAAGCTGAAGCCGATCATCCATCCGGAAGTGAACATGGTGGTCGAATTCGACGGACGGCCGGTGGCCTTCATGCTCACGCTTCCCGACGTCAATCACGTGCTCAAGCGAACCGGCGGCAGATTGCTGCCTTTCGGCTGGATCGCCATGCTTCGCTGGTTGCGCAAGCCGATGCATTCGGGGATGCGGGTGCCGCTGATGGGTGTGTTGCGCGAGCTGCACAATTCCCGGCTCGCAAGCCAGATCGCCTTCATGATGATCGCGAAAATCCGCGACAATGGGGCGGAGATCTTCAAGACCCGCCGCGGGGAAATCGGCTGGATACTCGACGACAACCGCGGGATGATCGCCATCGCCGATGCCATCCGCAGCAAGGTCAATCGCGAATATGTAATCTTCCGCAAGGATTTGCAGACGTTCGGCTAGCTCTCTGTTGCCGCATTGCCACGCGACGCGCCATCCCGTTCTTCTCCCGGAACTGGCACGCCCTTCCTTCCGTTGGGGTGCTCGAGAGGCGCATCTTGCTCCTCGCGGTTCAGGGCAGCGATGAAGCAGCAGAATATTCCGGACGACGAACGCAGGACGATGCCCGGCAGCGTGCTCGTGGTGGAGGACGATGCCATCCTCTCCTTGTCGATCGAGCAGGCCTTGCGCGAAGCCGGGGTCGAAAGGGTCGAATGCTGTGGATCGACGGAAAGCGCGCTGGCAGCGCTCAAGCGCGAACAGCCCGACGCGATCGTGCTCGACGTCCATTTGGCCGACCGGGACGATGGCTGGGCGATCGCCGAGCTCGTCCGGTCGCTCGGGCCCGCCAGCCCGAGGATAGTATTTTCGACCGGCATGCCCAAGGACATTCCGCTGGACATCGGCGAACTGGGCTGCATCCTGGAGAAGCCCTACCCTCCCGAAGCTTTGATCGAACTGCTCCAGCAGCCCGAGCGGCGGGGCATCATTGCCCGCCTGCGCGGCGCCTTGCGCTGACCGCGCCCATCCTCCGCTGACATCGAGAATACGCTGACATCGAGAATACGCTGACATCGAGAATACAGGGACGGCGGTCCGCTTGCGCCCTTCGGCTGTCTGCTCGCCGGTGATCAAAAAAAGGCCTCCGCTCGCTTGGAGCGGAGGCCTTTCGGGATCGTATCACCAGCCGCTTGGACGGGAGGGGGGGTCTCGGCGGTGACACTGACTAAATGTTCGACCTGAAATGCGGTTCCCGCACGGCTGAAAATTTTTCGATTTTTTTCGAGATGCCATGTTTTCAAGAGCTTGAAAGCAGCGGCGGTAAGCAATGCACCCGTCATCTTCATGTCCGACAGGCGACATTCGAACCCCGCTCCAAAGCACGAGCCCCGGCTCGCCTTTTTATAGAAAAATCGACAAGCCAGCCATGTGCAGCCTGCCTGTGGCTGAAGCGGGGCTAAGCCCCGATTCCAGATGCCCGCGTTTTTATCGAACCATGCCAATTCGGCTCTGGCCAATCGGAACCAACATTGTCAGGGGACGTTACAGCCGCGCATACAATGGAAGGGGCCCGCATGTCGCTTGGGGATCAGATTGCCAAAAACCTGCCTTACCTGCGCCGCTACGCGCGCGCGCTGACCGGCTCGCAAGCCACGGGCGACGCATTCGTGCGCGCCACGCTCGAGGCTGCGCTGGCCGACGAACAGCTCAAAGAATCACTCGAGGGCGGGCGTGTCCCGCTTTATCGCGCGTTCAACAAGGTTTGGAGCAGCGCTTATATGGAAGTTGCCGAGGGCGAACCGGGTGGAGCTGCCCACGAGGAAACGGCGAGCGGCCGGCTCAAATCGGTCACCCCGCTCAATCGGCAGGCGCTTCTGCTCACGACTCTGGAAGATTTCTCGACCGATCAGGCCGCCGAAATCATGGAGATGGACGAGGCCGACGTCGAGAAACTGGTGCAGGAAGCGATCGAGGAGATCGATCGCGAAACCACCACCAGCGTATTGATCATCGAGGACGAGCCGCTGATCTCGATGCAGCTCGAAGATCTGGTCAAGTCGCTGGGGCACGATATCTGCGGCACCGCGGCCACGCGCACCCAGGCGCAGGAAGTGGTTGCCGAGCAGACCCCCGGGCTGGTTCTGGCCGACATCCAGTTGGCCGATGGATCCTCGGGCCTCGACGCCGTCGACGATATTCTGGCGATCAGCTCGGTTCCGGTGATTTTCATCACAGCCTATCCCGAACGCCTGCTGACCGGCGACCGGCCCGAGCCGACCTACCTCATCACCAAGCCGTTTCAGGAACAGACGGTCCGTGCGGCGATCAGCCAGGCCCTGTTCTTCGGATCGAGCCGCCCGCTCGCCTGAAGGGGCACGCGTCCACAACCCGGACAGGGCGCGCCGGTAAGCCGACCTTACAATCGAGGCATTGGGTCAGTGTGGGTGCACGGACCGCTGGCCGGCGCGGATCGCGAAATCCGACGGCTTGCGAACCGGCACCAGCAAGGTGCAGCGCACGCCTTCCTCTGCGAACTCCAGCTCGACCGGGTGGCGCAATTCGTGCGCGACGATCTTCTCGATCAAGTCCATTCCGAAGCCGCGCTTGGGAGCTCCGCTCACCGGTGGCCCCCCGCTCTCGATCCAGCGAATCCTCGCCAACCGATCATCGACCAGGTTCCAGGTCACCGCCACCCTGCCTCCCGACCGTGACAGCGAGCCGTATTTGGCGGCATTGGTCGCCAGCTCGTGCAACGCCAGGCCAAGCGACAGCGCCTCGTTGGGCGCGAGTTCGACATTGGGTCCCTCGCCGATTACCTCGTGGTCCTGGTCATGCGCGTAGGGTGCCAGCTCCGCTGCTGCCACGGCGGAGATGGGAGTGGTTCCCCAATCGGACTGGGTGAGCAGATCGTGCGTGGCGGAGAGCGCGCGGATACGCCCGTCGATGCCGTCGGCAAATTCGTCGATGTTGTCCGCCCGCCTGCGCGTGAGCGCGACGATCGACAGGACGTTGGCGAGCGTGTTCTTGACGCGGTGATTGAGTTCGCGTGTGAGCGAATTGCGGATCGAGTTCTGTTCGGCGAACCAGGCGATCGAGCGCTGGTCCTCCTGTGCCTGCTGCGTCAGCAGCCGCGCGACGAGCATCAGCAGGCTGGCTACCGCTATGCCGAACAGCAACGTCGCCATCGACATGGGAGACAGCGTGCCTGATTGGGCCGATTGAACGACCAGCGTCATCGGACGGTTTGCGACCGCAACCTCCTGCGCGATGCTCTCGCCCTCGGTCGGACCACCGGTCAGGGCGGCCATGGCCGTGTCCGCTCCCGGAGCGCCGTCGAATAGCGCAACCCCCATTTCACCCAAATCGACCAGTTCGGCTGCGGAAGAGAGAAACTCCTGTCCATTGAAGGGGCTGTAGATATAGCCCGAGAGATCGCGCGCGCCGCCGGTGCCCGAATAGACGGGCATGTAAATCAGGAAGCCGGGAGAGCTCTCGGCGCCCTCCTGTTTGAGCACAATCCGGCCGCTCGCCGTGGGCCGGACGATACGGGCAGCCTCGTCCATCGCGTGCCGCCTGACTGGGTCGGAATACATGTCAAAACCAATCGCCAACCGGTTACGCGCCGTGTCGGGCTGAAGATATTTGACGGGCACCAGGATCTCGCGCGGTTGCTGCTCCAGCGTGGGGGTTATCCTGTCCCTTCCCAGGCTGTAGCCGCTGATCTCGGCTTCGTAGGCAGGCACCTGGTCAGGTCTCAAAACCGGGGCCCAGCCGATCCCTTCCGCCCCGCGGTAGTCGGAATCGAGGCGCAACTCGGCCACAAAGCGGCGGAACAGGTCGATATCGACACTTCCCTGTGTGCTGAACAGGGCTGCACCGGCTCGAAGGTAGGAGGCATTGGTCGTCGCGCGCCGCTCGAGCGCGGAGGCCATCGCTTGCCCGGTTCTCGTCAGCAACGTCTGTTCACGCTGGGATGCGCCACGTTCAATCGCAAAAACGCTCAGCGCCGTAATCGCGATGACCAGCAGGAAAATCGCCACGGGCAGCGCTCGTGGGTAGACGATCAACATTCGCCGGGCGCGCTTACCGCCAGGTTCGAGGAGTTCAGACAGCGCCAGTTTCCATAACCGTTTCCCCCGCCTTTTTCCCGCCGACAGGCAGGCGGCGGGACCCCCTTTTTTCCGCTTCAATGGCAGGGAACAAAGCAGACGAGCCTTCGTTCCATTTTTCACTCAGAGGGATCGGAAGGTTGCGCTAGGGCCGCATAAGCGGCTAGCGCGCTCCAAAAGGACGAATACTGCTCGACATGACTTCAGACGATGACACCGACGCAAGGGGCGAAAGCGCCCGGCGTGTATCGGTGAGCAATAAAGGCAAGCCGGCGCCCGGCTGGGCAAACGGCCTGCGCGAACTGTATGATTCGGTTGTCGAGGAGGACATTCCCAACAGCTTCAAGGATCTTCTTTCGAAACTGGATGAAAAGGACTGATGGGGGCAATCGCGCGCACGGCTACCGAAAAGGCCGATTTCAAGCGTGAACTGACCGAGGTCGTTCCGCACCTGCGCGCCTTTGCGCGCGGGCTGTGCGGTCGCGCCGACATGGCGGACGATCTCGTGCAGGAAGCCCTGCTCAAGGCCTGGGCCGCGCAGGAGCGGTTCGAGCCGGGGACCTCGATGCGTGCCTGGACCTTCGTGATCTTGCGCAACGCCTATCTCACCGACATGCGGCGTAACCGTTTTCGCGGCGAGTATGACGAGGGGGTCGCGGAGCGCACGCTGACCGCGCCCGCAGGCCAGGAAGAGCCGATCCACCTGTCCGACTTGCACCGCGCCCTGCTGACGCTGCCTCCCGAACGGCGCGAGGCATTGCTGCTCGTCGGCGCGGGCGGCTTCTCTTACGAGGAAGCGGCCAACATCTGCGGCTGCGCGGTGGGCACGATCAAGAGCCGGGTCGGCCGCGCGCGCGCGGCGCTCAATTCGATGCTCGCCGATGGGTCCATCCCGCGGCGCTCGATCGACGACGACTCTGCCCACAGGGCGATCCTCGAGGAACTCGACGAGGTCGCGTCGGGGCAAGGGGTCGCCGCGCGCAGCTGAGCGGGCGGAGACGCATTGCGCACTTGCTCCGCGGACGATTGCGCGTCATTCCCCGTCAAGATGAGCGAAGACCAAAACGCCGAAGCTGCACAAGTCTCCGCTGACCCGCTGCCGGCGGCAAGCCGCAGGCTGGCCTTTGCGCAACAGGAGCTGCGGCTGATTTCGGCCTTGGTAGTTCTGATCGGAATGGGGCTGTTCTTCGCGATGCCCTTCGTCCTGTCGATCGGCTCGGTAGTGTTCCTCCCGCTAACCGCAGCTGTCGTGCTGACCGTGATTTTGTCGCCTATCGCGGACAAGCTTTCCGGCTGGGGCCTGCCCAACGTCCTGGCCAGCCTCGTCGCACTGCTGATATTCTTCGCCATCGTGCTGCTGGCGCTCGCGCTGATCCTTCAGCCTGCGGTGACGCTGTTCGATACACTGCCCCAACTGTTCGACCAGGTGCTCGCGCGCTTTGTCGAAATCCGCAACCAGTTCTCCTGGGTGGCCCAGATCAACGAGGAACTGGCCGATCTCATGCGGCGCGGCGGTTCGCAGGAGGTGGTCGTCGCCTCGCCCAGCCTGCTCGAGGAACTGGCCTTTGCCACGCCCAGCGTAATCGTCGAGGTGGTGCTGACCTTCCTGATGACCTTCTTCATGGTCGAAGCGCGCGTGCGCCTACGCCAGCGCCTCCTGCTCGGGCGGACCTCTTTTGGAACCAGTATCAAGGCCGCGCGGGTCATGCGCGAGGTGCAGGACAGGGTCGCCGCCTATATCGGCACCGTCGCGCTCATCAATGCCGGGGTCGGGATAATCGTGACGCTGGGTGCCTGGGCGCTGGGAGTGGACGCGCCGATCATGTGGGGCGGACTGGCCGCAATCCTCAATTTCATCCCCTACATCGGCCCCACGGTGATGATCGCCTTGCTCGCGCTGTTCGGGATAGGCACGACCGAGACCGTGCTGCTGGGGCTTATTCCCGCTGCCGCCTATCTCGGGCTGCACACGGTGGAAGCGAATGTCGTCACCCCGTCGATCCTCGGCGCGCGATTCACCATGAACCCCGTGATGATCCTGATCGCGCTGAGCTATTTTTCCTGGATCTGGGGCATCACGGGCGCACTGCTGTCGGTGCCGATCCTGCTGATGCTGACCGCTCTGTTCGACCATATCGGACGCCCCAATCTGATCGGCTTCATCTTCGGCGAACCGCTTTTCACCGCTAACCCGATGTCGCTCGGGCTCGAAGACGAGGGGAAGGGCGCGGTTACGCCAAGATAAAGGGGCCGGCATCGCTGCGATGCCGGGCCCCCCATAATCTCTTTGTCGCGAGGGCTGTCAGCCGGGATATTCCCAGGTCACGCCGCGCGCCAGGTTTTCCGAGGCGAAGCTCCAGTTGAGCCTGCCGTCCACCACCGCATCCAGATATTTCGGGCGGGCGTTCTGATGATCGAGATAATAGGCGTGCTCCCACACGTCGATCGTCAGCAGGGGGATGGCGTCGCGGCCGGCCAGCGTATCGCCGTCATGCGTTTCCTCGATCGAGAGGCGGCCGCCCTTCTGCGCCAGCCACACCCAGCCGCTGGCGAAATGTCCTGCGCCGCGTTCTTTCAGCTGCTTCTTCAACTCATCCTTCGAACCAAAGGCGTCGTCGATCATCGATCG
>JBBSMH010000087.1:0-7813 GCA_038233275.1 Sphingomonadales bacterium
ATAGATGGTCGCGCGGCCCTTGGGGTCTCTCTCGGTGGTGAGCAGGCCTGGCGGTTTGTGGAAACGAAATAGCTTCGTCGCCTCGGCCTCGCCGATAGGTTTGCCGTCCACCGTCACGCCTCGGAGCGAATCCAGCTTGAACGCGGGAGTATCGAGAACCTTTCCGGCCACAGCCACGCGACCCTCGGCAATCATCCGCTCGACCTCGCGGCGACTGGCGACGCCGGCGCGCGCGAGCAGCTTGGCGATCCGATCGCCGTCTTCGGGAAGCCTGTCAGCCATGGCGGCGCGGTTAGGCTGTCAGTTCACCGCGCGCAAGGCTTCCTCGACCGTATCGTGATAGCGGTGGATACCGCCTTCCATCGCGCCGAGCGTAAGCTGATGGATCGCGCCCGAGGAAAGACCCTGCTGGCCCAGCTCCGCCGCTCGGAAATCCTCGCTGGCGAAGACCCCGCCGTCGAGCAGCGCCCAGCTGCGCTCCCAATGGTCGCGAGCTTTCTCGCTTGCCGGTTCCTCGGGGATAAGCATGAAATCCTCCACCAGTGTACGATCGACCGCCTGCGGCATCATCACCATCACATTGATGTAATCGGGGCTGGGGATGATCAGCGCACCGGGGAGCATTTGGTAGGCGAAGGTGACGACGCGGCGCAGCGCGGCCATGTCGGTAAGATCGAGGCCATCCATTTCCTCGAGCCGCCCGACCGCGCTGCGCGCGTGGGGGCCGATCATGTCCCCGCTGGTTACCCCGTCCTTGAAGAACGGCCCGATGGTTTTCGCGTGGAGGCGGGTGACGTGATAGCTCTCGAGGAAGGCGTCCATGATCAGCTTCCAATTGGCCGCGACCTCGTGCGTCTTGCGCCGGAACAGGACATGGTCAGAGGTGCCGAAAGCGTCCATATCCTCGCCGATCGCGCGCGCATGGGTGAAATCCGCCTCCTCCAGCGGAGAAAACCAGATCAGGCCGCCAGCTTCGCAACTCGGCAGTTCGATCAGTCCGTGACCTTTCTTGTCGAGACCGGGGAAGGTTTCCGGCCGAGGCAGGGCAAGAAGGCGTCCGTCCACCGCATAGGTCCAGGCATGGTACGGGCAGACAAGCTTCTTTGTGCATTGCACCTCGTGGCCCTCGACCAGCCGCGTCCCGCGATGGCGGCAGACGTTCAAGAAGACACGCGCCTGTCCTTCACCGTCGCGGGTAATCAGCAGCGGCCGCCCGGTGGCATCGTGCGGCACCGCCATGCCGGGTTCGGGCAACAGCGCGCCCAGGCACAGGATTTGCGGCAGCCGGTCGTAAATCGCCGCCTTCTCGCGGGCGAAGTGGGCGGGATCGGTATAGGCGCTGGCCGGGACGTGGCTCACCCGGGGTTCGCGCTGGTCTCCGCCATCGCCAACGATCCTCGCCAGGGCCAGTTGGCCTTCAGTTGGGCGGTGGGATTTGCCTAGCATTGCCGTAACGTCCATCGCGCTGTCCCTTTGTCTAGCGAGCGGCTAGTGTCGCAAAAAACATTGGATAACGGAAGGACGCTAGCGAATGGCCCAAGCCGCTGTTGAAAAGAAGAAATCGACTTGGCGGGCGTTGGGCCTCGCGCTGCGCAACCGCAAGACGGGCTTCATGCTGCTCTTCGGGTTCGCCGCCGGCCTGCCCTATGCCCTGCTGCTCGGCACGCTTTACGCTTGGTTGACCGAAGCTGAGGTCGATCTCGAAACGATGGGCGTGTTCTCGCTCATCGGCCTCAGCTATGCGTTCAAGTTCCTTTGGTCGCCCGCGCTCGACCGGATCGACATTGCCGGGTTGAGGCGACTGGGGAAGCGAAAGCAGTGGATCGTTCCCGCGCAGGTCCTGCTGGGCGCGATTTTGCTTGCTCTTTCCTTCTTCGATCCCGGCAGTCAGCTCGGCTGGTTCAGCCTGCTCGCGGGCATCGGCGCCTTCGCATCGGCAACCCAGGATGTCGTAATCGATGCCTGGCGCGTCGACGTGGCGGACGATGTCGCGACGATCGACATTCTCTCGACCGTCTATCAGATGGGATACCGCATTGCTGCGCTGATCGGCGGCGCGCTGGCGCTTATCCTGGCAGAGCGGATCGGCTGGCCGAGCGTCTATTTGCTGATGGGCGCGATCCTCCTGGCCGTTGGCTTCTTCGGCCTGTTCGCGCCCGATGCCGACGCCCAGGCGCTGAAGGCGCTGGAGGCCGAAGCGGGCGACGATCCGCACGGGTTGCGCGAGGCAGGCGAAATCCTGCCCAAAGTCCGCGCGTGGGCGCTCGCGGCGGTTGGGCTCCTTTGGGGTTGGGCGCTCGCTACGGTCATCATCTTCATGGTCCGCTCGCTTTCGAGCACGCCCGAAGCGCGGCCCGATTCGGTCGCCTTTATCCAGACGATGGGTCCGCTGATCGTGGTGGCGACGGTGGTCGTGCCCGCTTTGATCGCAGCCTTGCTGGTCAAGCTGCGCAATGAGGGGCGCCACACCATCCCTACGCAGGTAGACGACGGTCCCGGTGTTCAGACGGCCCATTACCAAAGCCAGTACGCTGCAGGTGGCAGCGGCGGGCGGTTTCTCGATCACCTCTATCGCGCGCTGGTGCTGCCCCTGGTGGAATTCGTCGGACGGATGGGCTGGGCGCTGGTGCTGGTGCTCGCACTGGTGCTGACCTACCGCATCACCGATGCGATCTGGGGTACATTCGCCTACCCGTTCTATCTCGGTGAACTCGAATACACGCTGGACGAGGTGGCGGTCGCATCCAAGTTCTTCGGGGTCGGCGCAGTAGTCGCCGGGCTGGCGCTTGGCGGCTTCCTGCTCACCGCAATCGGACGGATGCCGACGTTGCTGCTCGGCGCATTGCTCGCCGCGCTGACCAATCTGCTCTATGCCGATCTGGCCGTGGGCGGCGCGCGGATGCAGGCGGCGAGCGACTTCATCGGTTTCACCTGGGCGGTCACGCAGTTTCCGGGAGGAAGCGAGCGGCTGGCGCGGCTGATGATCACAATATTCGCCGAAAACCTCGCGGTGGGCATTGCGGGGGCTGCCTTCGTCGCCTGGCTCTCCAGCATCGTGGCCAAGGGCTATTCGGCGGTGCAATACGCACTGTTGTCCTCGCTCACGATGCTGGTGGGTACGCTGGGTCGAGGAGCGCTGGGTCAGATGATCGAAGAGCGGGGATACTATTACGTTTTCATTCTCACCACGCTCATCGGCCTGGTCGCAGTGGTGCTGGTGATGATCGAATGGTGGCGCGAGAAGCGCGGCAAGGCGCAGGCAGGGGTGATCGCTCCCGAAGCGGGCGAGGTGGCCTCAGCGGGTCAGCCGCGTTAAGTCCAACATAATCATTTTCTCCTACTGCCCGGGTCATGGGCGAGGACGCCAAAGAGCATAGCGAGGATACCCCACGGCGCGGTTTTTCGCGTCTGCCGCTTGGCATCGAGGCGACCCTCCACACGCTCCATGGACCCAAGAAGGTGTGGCTGATCGACCTTTCACAGGGCGGTGCGCTGGTAGTGATGAACGAGGTCCTGAAGGTGGGTGATTGCGTGTTGCAGTGGCTCCACTTCGAAGCTTTCGGCACCGCTACGCGCCGGGCGGGCAGCGAAGTAGGTATCCGGTTCGACGAACCGCTCTCTCACCGCGTGATCTTCGCCACGCGCCACAAGGCGCCAAGTATCGTGGGCGACAAGGAAGCGCGAGCGAGCAGAGAGGCCCAGGCCTGGGCGAGCGGTTTGTCGCGCGGTTAGTCGGGGAGTTCTGCGTTGAGACGCAGCACCTCCCCCGCGAGATAAAGCGAGCCCGAGATCAGCACCGGCAGACCGTCGTCGGGCAGCTCGCTCAACGCTTGCGAGAGATCGCTCGCAGGCTTCGCCGCGTCTCCAAATGCGCTTGCGGGGTGATGGTCCTGGCCCGGAACCGGCACGGCGGTGAGGCTCGCCAGACTCTTCGCCAGCGGAGCGACCAGCGCTGCAGGATCCTTGCCCGCGATCATGCCGATCACGAGATGCAGGCGCTGCCGCGCGAAGTGTCGCGCGAGCATGTCGCCCGCGTTCGAATTGTGGCCGCCGTCGAGCCAGATTTCGCGATTACCGGTTAAAGGCCCCGGCACGAGGCGCTGGAGCCGGGCGGGCCAGTTCGCCGTACGTAATCCTCGCGCCATGGCGTCCCGCGACACATTCACGAAATCCTGGTGCCGCAGCATGGCGATGGCGAGCGCGGCGTTTTCCGCCTGATGCGCGCCGGTCAGGCTGGGCAGCGGCAGCGCGAGGTCGCCATGCCGGTCGGCGTAGTGCAGCCCGCTCTCGCCGATGCTGGAATGCCAGTGCCGCCCCCGCATTGCCAGCGGCGCACCCGCCGCCATCGCCGCGCGCTCGATCTCGAGCTCGGCTTCTGCCGGATAGGAGAGGGTGATTAAGGAGCAGCCCGGCTTGACGATTCCTGCCTTCTCGAAGGCGATGCGCGCCAGCGGGATTTCAGGCACGCCTTCCTCGGGTGCCAACAGGAAGCGCTCGTGATCGATCCCCAGCGCGGCGATGCCGCAGGCGGCGGGATGTTCGATGACATTGGTCGCATCGAAGCGCCCGCCGAGACCCACCTCGATCACGCAGGCATCTGCGGGAGTTCGAGAGAACGCGAGGAAGCTGGCGGCGATGGTGACCTCGAAGAAGCTGGCGTTGAGGTCCGTGCCCGTATCGAGCACCTCCTCAAGCAATGGGGCGAGCGCCGCGTCCGATATCAGCTTGCCCGCCAGCCTTATGCGCTCATTGTAGCGTACGAGATGCGGGCTGGTCGCGATATGTACGCGCTTGCCCTCCGCCTCCAGCATCGCGCGCAGGAAGGCGCAGGTCGATCCCTTGCCGTTGGTTCCCGCGACATGAAAGACAGGTGGGAGCGACAGATGCGGGTCGCCGAGCCGTTCGAGCAGCTTGCGGATCGTGTCGAGCGCCAGCCGTCCCTTGGGAATGCTCAGCGCGGCGAGCCGGTGGAGCTGCGCCTGCACCGCCGCATCGTCGGAGCGGGCGAAATCCCGCATCGTTTCCTCAGGCGGCTTTGGCGGGCTGCAAATAATCGAGGACGGTCGCCAGCATGTCCTTCAGATCGTGGCGGTGCACAACCATGTCGACCATCCCGTGCTTGAGCAGGTACTCGGCGCGCTGGAATCCTTCGGGCAGCTGTTCGCGGATCGTGTCCTGGATCACCCGCTGGCCGGCGAAGCCGATCAGCGCGCCCGGCTCGGCGATATGGATGTCACCCAGCATGGCATAGCTCGCGGTGACGCCGCCGGTGGTGGGATCGGTCAGCACCACGACATAGGGGAGGCCGGCCTCCTTAAGCCGCCGCGTCATCACCGTCGCCTTCGGCATTTGCATCAGCGACAGTATGCCCTCCTGCATCCGCGCGCCACCCGCTGCTGTCACCACGATATAGGGGCAGCGCCGCGTCAGCGCGCGCTCCGCGCCCTGGCAAAAGGCGGTGCCTACCGCCATACCCATGCTGCCACCCATGAAGCCGAAGTCCTGCACCCCGACGATCGCGGGCCGGCTCTCGATACTGCCCGAGCCGACGACGAAGGCATCGGAATGCGGGTTCTTGACGCGCGCGGCCTTGAGCCGGTCGGTGTATTTCTTGGTGTCGCGGAACTTGAGGGGATCTTCCCTGACCTGCGGCTGGTCGAGCACCTCATAGCCCTCGTCGAGCAGCTGGCGCAGCCGCTCGTCCGCGCCGATGCGACCGTGGTGGTCGCAGCGCGGGCAGACATAGCAGTTCTCTTCGTACTCCTTCGCGAAGACCATCTCCTGGCAGCCGGGGCATTTGATCCAGAGATCCTTGTCCGTCGTGCGCTTGGGCAGGAAGGACAGCGAATTGCGGACGCGGGTGAACCAGTTCATGCGGTTTCCCTTGCCGCATTGTGCACGGCCTCGGCAAGCCTTTGCGTGAGATCGCGCAGATGCGCGGCGGCCTCCGCCCCGTGCTGGGCGACCAGTTCCACCAGCGCGGAGCCCACCACCACCCCGTCGGCCACGCGCGCCACTTCTGCGGCCTGTTCGGGCGTGCGGATGCCGAAGCCGACGGCGACGGGCAGCTCGGTCGCTGCCCTGAGCCGCGCCACCGCATCCTGGCTCGAGCCGTGCGCGGCGTGCTGCTTGCCGGTGACCCCGGCGACCGAGACGTAATAGAGGAAGCCTTCGCAGCCCTCAATGACAGTGGGCAGGCGGTGGGCATCGGTGGTGGGCGTGGCAAGGCGGATCGGGGCGATGCCGGCGGCACGCAGGGCGGGGCCCAGCGCTTCGTCTTCCTCTGGCGGGATATCGACGCAGATCACCCCGTCGACGCCAGCTGCGGCGCACTGGTCCGCGAACCATTCCGGCCCGCGCCGGACCATCGGATTGGCATAGCCCATCAGCACCAGCGGCACCTCGGCGTGACGCTCGCGAAAGGCAGCGGCGATGGCAAATACATCGGCGGTGGTGGTCCCGGCGCCGAGCGAGCGAATATTGGCGTTCTGGATCGCGGGACCGTCGGCCATCGGATCGGTGAAGGGCATCCCCAACTCGATCACGTCGGCCCCGCCCGCGACCAGCGCGTCGAGATTGGCAGCGGTGTCGCCGTCGCCCGCGGTGAGGAAGCACACGAGCGCGGGGCGGGGCTTGGCAAAGACGGAAGCGAGGCGGGTCATCTTTGAAGAGGCTTCCACCATGCCCAGATGATGAGAGCCAAGGCGGAGAAGAAGATGAGAAGGGCAGGAAGCCAATACGGGTCACCGGGGTACGCGCCCCAACCATAACAATCATGAGCACAGTCAGGAGGTGGAATGACGCCAAATTCCTCCTGCATTGTCCGTTCGTCATGCTCTCCCCAAGCCATCGACCACCACGCGACCCTGTTGAAGTGGAATATCGCCAGTATCGCTGAACCCACGAGCAGCGGGACTGAGACGAGGAGCCGCCAGTCCCGACTCACATCTCCACTCCCAGCCGCTCGGCCACCGTAAAGATGTCCTTGTCGCCTCGTCCGCAAAGGTTGGCGAGGATGATGGCGTCGCGGTCCATCTCCTTCGCCCGCTTCGCCACCGCCGCAATGGCGTGGCTCGGCTCCAGTGCGGGGATGATGCCCTCTGTCCGGCACAGCAGCTGGAAGGCCTCCAGCGCCTCATCGTCGGTCACGGCGGTGTATTCGACGCGGCCGGTGTCCTTGAGCCAGGCGTGCTCGGGGCCGATGCCGGGATAGTCGAGCCCGGCGCTGATCGAGTGGCCTTCGGTGATCTGCCCGTCCTCGTCCTGCAGCAGGTAGGTCCTGTTGCCGTGGAGCACGCCGGGGAAGCCGCCGAGCAGGCTTGCTGCGTGTTCGCTCCCGTCCAACCCATGCCCCGCAGCCTCGACGCCGAGCATCTTTACCTCCGGATCGTCGAGGAAGGGGTGGAACAGGCCGAGCGCGTTCGAGCCGCCGCCGATCGCGGCCACCAGCAGATCGGGCAGGCGGCCGGTGCGGCCGAGCATCTGCGCGCGGGCTTCCTTGCCGATCACGCTCTGGAAATCGCGCACCAGCTCGGGGTAGGGGTGCGGGCCCGCCGCGGTGCCGATGATGTAGAAGGTGTCGTGAACGTTTGCGACCCAGTCGCGCAGGCCTTCGTTCATAGCGTCCTTCAGCGTGGCGCGTCCGCTGGTGACGGGGATGACTTCGGCTCCCAGCAGCTTCATGCGGAACACATTGGGCTGCTGGCGCGCGACATCGGTCGCGCCCATATAGATCACGCAGGGCAGGCCGAAGCGGGCGCAAACGGTGGCGGTGGCGACGCCATGCTGGCCCGCGCCGGTTTCCGCGATGATG
>JBBSMH010000088.1:0-7799 GCA_038233275.1 Sphingomonadales bacterium
AAAGGCGATTCCTTCCGAGCCTTAGCCGCCTCGCCCGCAGTCGGCTAGTATCGCGCGTTCGCCCCGAACACGCCGATAATCAGCGGATCGCGGGTGGCTTCGGGATTGGCGCGGATCGCGGCTTCCTCCCGGCCAATCTCGTCCCAGATGGTGTTGTCGATGCTGGTGGCGAAACGCGCCGTGGCGCCGCCGAAATCGACGCCGGTCAGCGCCGAGAGCAACTGTCCGACCAGCGGTTCCTGCGCCACGCGCATCGCCTGGCCGACTTCGGGCACCATCGCTTCGACCAGCGTCATGCCCATCGAGCCGCGCAGGAAACTCGTCGCCGCGGTCGGGCTACCGCGTACCAGGTCGATCGCGTTCTGAATGCCGATAACGCGCACCGCATCGGTCACCAGCGGCGCGGCGCGCTCGGCGCCTTCATAGGCGATATCGCCGAACGCATCGTAGAGCCGGTCCTTGAACAGCGCCGAGGTCAATATGCGACTCAAGACGTCGCCCCGCGTGCCCAGGACATTGCCGAGGCCGATTTGCGCCACCTGGCTGTCCCAGAAACCGTCGCCCTGCAACATACGGGCAAAGGCGCGCTCGCTGGAGAGGAACAGGATGCGCTGGACCGCATCGACCAGGCCGAAGCCGCCGAAGCCCCCCGCGCAACCGGGAAGAGCGAGCAGCGCGCCGCCCGCGCCCAACGCGCCGAGAAATGTCCTTCTGCTGGTGACGCGATCGGTGGATTTTACAAGAATCTCGGTCATTGTATGTGCTTCCTCTTCGCACCACCCTTGTTTCGAAACGCACCCGGCACCCATATGGGCCCACCGATGAACCGCGTGCGCTGCCTCATCCTCAATGCCGCTCTCGGCCCGCTCGACTACAAGCTGCCCGACGGCATGGAAGTCGAGCCCGGATCGGTGGTCGAATGCCCGCTGGGGCCCCGCACCGTGACCGGGATCGTCTGGGAGGAGGAACGGCTGCCGGGTCAGCAGGTTCCTGCCGAGAAGCTGCGCCATTTGCGCTCGGTGCTGCCGGTGCCGCCGCTGGGCGCGCCACTGCGGCGGCTGATCGAATGGACTGCGGACTATTATTGCGCGCCGCTGGCAGGGGTTGCGCGGATGGCGCTATCTTCGGGCGGGGCGCTGAGCGGGCCGACCACCACAATCGAGTATCGCCTATCGGGCGGAATGCCGGAGCGGATGACGCCGCAGCGCGAACGCGCGATCGAGACGTTGGAAGGTGAGCAGGCGACGATCCGCGAGCTTGCCGGGATCGCGGGTGTATCCGAAGGCGTGCTGCGCGGCTTGGTCAACCAGGGCGTGCTCGAGCCTGTCGAGGTCGAAATCGACCGGCCGTATGATCCGGCGCAGCCCGGACATGCGAAGGTCGATCTGAGCGCCGACCAGCGAGCGGCGGCTGGGACGTTCGCCGAGGCGGTGCGCGCGAGGAAATTCGCCCCTTTCCTGCTCGACGGGGTCACCGGCTCGGGCAAGACCGAGACCTATTTCGAACCGATCGCCGCCGCGCTGGAGGCGGGACGGCAAGTGCTCGTGCTGCTGCCCGAGATTGCGCTCACCGAAGCCTTCCTGGGCCGCTTTGAGGACCGGTTCGGCGCCGCACCGGTGCTGTGGCACTCCTCGCTCAAATCGACCGAGCGCCGCAGGGCGTGGCGCGCCATCTCGCGTGGGCCCAAGGACGGAGGGGCGCAAGTGGTGGTGGGGGCGCGCAGCGCGCTGTTCCTGCCCTATGCCAGGCTCGGCCTGATCGTGGTGGACGAGGCGCACGAGGTCAGCTTCAAGCAGGACGATGGTGTGCGCTACAACGCGCGCGATGTGGCGGTGATGCGTGCCGCGTTCGAGCAGATTCCAGTGATCCTCGCCAGTGCCACGCCGGCGCTCGAAAGCCTGCACATGGCCGAGATCGGCACCTACACGCGCGTCGATCTGCCGAGCCGCTTCGGCGGCGCGAATCTGCCGCATATCGACACGCTCGACCTGACCGAGGAAGTGCCGCCGCGCGGACAGTGGCTTGCGCAGCGGCTGACTGACGGGCTCGAGGAGCGGCTGGCGCGTGGCGAGCAATCGCTGCTGTTCCTCAACCGCCGCGGCTTCGCACCGCTGACGCTGTGCCGAAATTGCGGCTTTCGCTTCCAGTGCCCCAATTGCAGCGCCTGGCTGGTCGAGCATCGCTTCTCGCAGCGCCTCGCCTGCCACCACTGTGGGTACGAGACGCCCCCGCCCGCAGCCTGCCCCGAATGCGGCGAGCCCGACTGCCTCGTCGCCTGCGGGCCGGGAGTCGAGCGCATCGCCGACGAGGTGGCAGCCCGGCTCCCCGAAGCGCGCGTGTTCGTCGCCACTTCGGACACGCTGAACTCGCCTGGTCGGGCGAGCGAATTCGTCGCCCTGGTCGAAGCGGGCGAGATAGACGTGATCGTAGGCACCCAACTGGTTACCAAGGGCTTCCACTTTCCGGAGCTGACGCTGGTCGGGGTGGTGGATGCCGATCTCGGCCTGGAAGGCGGAGATTTGCGTGCCGCCGAGCGGACCTATCAGCAGATCGCACAGGTCGCGGGCCGCGCGGGCCGGGGAGCGAAACCGGGCGAGGTGCTGATCCAGACGCGCCACCCGCAGGCCCCCGTCATCGCCGCTCTTGCCGATGGCGACCGCGATGCCTTCTACGCCGCCGAGACCGAGGCACGCCGCCACGCCAACGCCCCCCCTTTCGGACGCTGGGCGGCGATCATCGTATCGAGCGAGGAGGAGAGCGAGGCGCGCGAGGCCGCCAACCGCATCGGTTCGGCGCGGCCCGCAGAGGATGGCCTTCACATTTTCGGACCCGCCCCCGCCCCGCTCTCTTTGCTGCGCGGCCGCTATCGGCATCGTCTGCTGATCAATGCCCGCCGCAGCACGCCGCTGCAAGATATCCTCCGCAACTGGCTTGGGCCATTGGACCTTCCGGCCGGGGTGCGCGTGGCGGTGGACATCGACCCCTACAGCTTTGTGTGAGTCCGGCTCTGTTCTTCGCGTGAAACGGATGGTATTCTTGGTCCGTGGTAAAGAGGGGAGAACGAGAATGTCCAGGACGTTTGCATTGGCAGCAATGGCGGTAGTCGGCGGGGCAGTGTCGGTCGCCGCGCACGATAGGGATCGGCTTGCACTCGCAGACCTCGAGTGGCGCGAAATCGTGCCCGGCGTGGTGTCTTTCGCCGCCGCCTATGGCGATTGGGAGAAGGAAGCACACGGCAAGTTTGTCAGGATCGAGCCCGGCGCAAGCGTGCCGATGCACACCCACGGCAAGGCGTATCATGCAGTCCTCCATAGCGGCGAACTGACCAATTTGCTCGATACGGCGGAAACCCGCGTCGACCTTGGACCCGGCGATTATTGGTACATGGCCGGCGGGCGCCCGCACGGGCATATCTGCGCATCGTCCGCGCCTTGCATCGTCTATGTCCATTCGGACGGGGCTTGGGATCTGACGCTGGTGGAATAAGGTCCACCGGCCCGCCTGCGGCCCGCGGTTCGGTTCATCCCGGGAAACGCCCGGCCTCCTGTCCGTTGTCTCGCGTGTAACAGCGAGGAAGGATATGGCCAAGGAACTGGAACGCAGGCTCCCGCATGAGACTGTGCAGAAGGCCGAATCCGTTTTGAAAAGGGCCGAGGCGCGCGAGCTGCGGCTGGCGACAGCGGAAAGCTGCACGGGCGGCTTGCTCGCCTCGCTGCTCACCGATGTCGAAGGGGTGAGTCATGTCTTCGAGCGCGGCCTCGTCACCTATTCGGACGAGGCGAAATGCGACCTGCTGGGCATCGAGCGCGAGCTGGTCGAAGATTGCGGCGCGGTGAGCAAGGATGTAGCGATAGCCATGGCGAAGGGCGCGTTGGCGAGATCGCGCGCGGACCTGGCGATATCCATCACCGGCTTTGCCGGACCGGCAGGAGACGACGACGAGGAGGGGCTGGTTCATTTCGCCCTCGCCGTAAGGGAGGGAAAGATCACCCACCGCGAGGAGCATTTCGGTGCGATCGGGCGCGACGGAGTACGCTGCAAGTCCTTGGAAACAGCGTTGGATATGTTCGACAAGGCGCTGGGCTAGTCGAGTTTTTCGCGTGCAAGCAATTCGCGTTTGATTTTGCCCCCGTAAGCATAACCGCCCAGCCCTCCGTCATGCGCGATGACGCGGTGGCAAGGGATCAGCACGGCGATATTGTTGGCACCGTTTGCCCCGCCGACCGCTCGGCTTGCCTTCGGAGTGCCGAGCGCTGCGGCAAGCTCGCCGTAACTGCAGGTCTCGCCGGTGGGGATTTTACGCAGTTCCTGCCATACGCGCTGCTGGAAGGCGGTGCCCCTGACGTCGAGCGGGATGTCCGTGCCGGTGCCGGGTTGCTCCACAGCGGCAGCGACCCGTTCGAACAATGTGCGAAAATTTTCGCCCGCTTCGACCATTTCGGCCTTGGGAAAGCGCTTGCGCAGTTCCGCCTCGCCCTCATTGAAGGAGAGGCAGCACACGCCCCTCTCCGTCGCGGCGACGAGCATCTCGCCCAGCGTGGTTTCGATCACGCTCCAATGGATCGTGCGGCCCTTGCCGCCGTCGCGCCAGTCGCTTGCGGTCATTCCCATCCTGCCTTTCGTGTTCTCGTAAAACCTCGAGGGCGCGCCATAGCCCGACGCATAGATCGCACCGGTCACGCTTTCCCCGTCGCTCAGCGCATGACGAACGCGTTCCTCACGCAGCGCGCGGGCGTAGGCGGCAGGCGAGAGGCCTATCGCCCGCTTGAACACGCGCTGGAAATGCGTCGGCGAATAGCCCGTCAGTTCCGCCAATTCCTCCAGTGAAGGAGCATCCGCCGACTGGCGAATCTCATCGATCGCCGCAAACACCGCCGCCTCGTCGCGTGCAACATCGTCGGGCACGCAGCGCTTGCAGGCGCGCAGGCCCGCCGCGCGCGCCTCGGCCCCGCTGGCGAAGAAGCGCACGTTGGCCCGCGCCGGATGCCGCGCCGCGCAAGAGGGCCGGCAATAGATGCCGGTGCTGAGGACGCCGGTCACGAAATGCCCGTCGAAGGCGCGGTCGCGGCGCTTGACCGCAGCCCAGGCGAAGTCGCTATCGATGGTATCCTTGCTGTCCATGCGCCTCTCATAGCCCGGCAGCGCAAAGCTTGCATCCCGATGCTTGCGGTCAAACCGATTGCCCGTCACAAGCGCCCAGCATGGGACGGATCATCCTTGCACTGCTGGCTTTCGCCGCGCTGCTGGCGCCGCGCGCCGCGCTTGCCGACCCCGCCGATATCGATGCGGCGTCGCGCGGCGTGGTGCGGGTGGTCATCGTGGGCGGCGAAGGAGAGGAATCCTATCCCGTCAGCCACGGCAGCGGCTTTGCCGTCACGCCGCAGCGGGTCGTCACCAACGCCCACGTGGTGCTCGATGCGCTGCGCGACGAGAATCTGAGGATCGGCATCGTCCCGTCCGAAGGCGGCGAGGCCGCCAACGCCCGGGTCATCGCGGTCAATTCGCGCAACGACCTCGCGCTGCTCGAAATCACCGGCAACCTTCGCCTGCCCCCGTTGGTGCTGGCAAGCGGCCCGACAGCCGACAGCGGCGAGAGCTATTCGGTCGGCTATCCGATGAACGTCGATCGCGCTCAGGGGCTAGAGATCGGCGACATCTTTCGCGCCCAGCCGCCCGTGAAGAGCCGCGGCTTCCTCGCCGGCACGCGCCCCTCGCGCCAGTTCCACACCGTGCTCCACACCGCGCCCATCGCGCGCGGCAATTCGGGCGGGCCGCTGCTCGACGGCTGTGGGCGCGTCCTCGGGGTCAACAGCTTCGGCGCGGACACCACCAGTTCTGACGCCGAGTTCTTCTTCGCAGTGTCCAATCGCGAGCTCGCCCCGTTCCTGCGCGAGAACGGGGTCGAGCCGCGCATCAACGACAGTGCCTGCCGCAGCCTCGCCGAGCTCGACGAGGCAGAGCGCGAGCAGATCGCGCGCGAACAGATGGCGGCGCGCGCCGAACTGGCGCAGGCGAACGAGCAGGAGCGCATCCGCCGCGACCGAGCTCGCTTCGAAGCCGAGATGGCGGTGCGCGACGAGCGCGACGACCGAATGTTCGCAGGAGTGATCCTGCTGCTGATGGCCGCGGGGGCAATCTGGTGGGCTTATGAGAAGCGCGCGCCGGTAGAGACCGACGAGGCAATGACAGCATGGCCCCGTAACAACCGGATCGCGCTCGCGATCGGCATCGGTGCGGTGCTGGTCGCACTGCTGTTGCACCTCACTCGCCCCGGCCTCGACGAGATCGACCGGCGCGTGGACAACGCATTGGGGGGTGGCGGCGCTGGCGACCGAGCGGAGCCGGGAGCGCCCGCGACGACCGGCGCGCGCACATACGTGTGCACCATTCAGCCGCAGCGCAGCCGCATCACCGGCGCGGTCGCCGAGACGATGGAGTTCGAATGGAGCCCGGGCGGCTGCGTCAACGGCCGCACCCAATACGGCTTCGCCTCGGGCACCTGGTCGCGCGTTCTTGTGCCCAACGATGAGCAGGCGGTATCGGTCAACAGCTTCGATCCCGACCGCCGTATCTTCCGCTCCGAACGCCATTTGCTGTCGCAAAGCGCCATGGAAGAAGCGCGAGCGGCGCGCGGAGAGTACAAGGCGCCTGCCTGCCAGGTGGAAGAGGCCGCCGCCAAGCTGGGAGACCTGCAGGGCGCGGTGCTATCGGCTCTCCCCGACCAGCCCAACGAGCGGCTGGTCTATGAGTGCGAGGGGGAAGAGTAGCCCGATCCCAACCGCTACGAGCGAGGCGGAAGGTCCGAAGACCGCCTTAGCCTTTCATTCTTGCGAGTTGCAGAACACCCCTTTCGCAAAACGCCGCATACTCGGGTTGCATCGCCAGATACCCGATGCTAGGCGCGCGCCAGCCTTGCCGGGGTGACCTATTCGCACCGGATTCGCGAGGCCAAGCATCGCTATTTTCCGTCACCCTAGAGGACGTAACCCCGCGTGGATATTTCCGCCGATATTCGGGCCAGCCTGGCAGGACGCTATGCCTCGGCCCTGTTCGATCTCGCGTCGGAAGCCGGAACGGTGACCGCGGTCGAATCCGACCTCGAGAAGCTCGATTCCGCACTCTCCGAATCAGACGACTTGCGCGCGTTGACCACCGACCCCAAGGTGTCGCGCAGCGAGGCTCAGAAGGCGCTATGGAGCGTTTCGGCGCTGCTCGGCCTGACCGAACTCACGCAGAACTTCCTCGGCACGGTGGCGCAGAATCGCCGCCTTGCGAAACTCCCTGACATGATCCGCTCCTTTCGCACGATCGCCGCTGCCCAGCGCGGCGAAGTCACCGCCGAAGTCACCAGCGCGCATGGACTGACCGACGAGCAGACCGACGCGCTCAAGGCCAAGCTTACGCAACGCGAAGGCAAGACCGTGAAGCTCGACACCAGGGTCGATCCCGACCTGCTCGGGGGCCTCGTCGTCACTATCGGATCCAAGCGCATCGACGGTTCGATCCGCACCCGCCTCAACTCCCTCGCCCAGGCCATGAGGGCCTGAACCAAGTCTTCGTAAGGACTCGCATCACATGGATATCCGCGCCGCAGAAATCTCCAAGGTCATCAAGGACCAGATCGCCAATTTTGGTAGCGAAGCCGAAATCAGCGAAGTCGGTTCCGTTCTCTCCGTAGGTGACGGTATCGCCCGCATCCACGGCCTCGACAATGTCCAGGCCGGTGAAATGGTCGAATTTGCGGGCGGCATTCAGGGCATGGCCCTGAACCTGGAAGCAGACAATGTCGGCGTTGTGAT
>JBBSMH010000089.1:0-7774 GCA_038233275.1 Sphingomonadales bacterium
CGATCACGCTCGGTGTGGCGATCGAACCCGCCCCGGTCTTCCTCGGCGCGGAGCAAGTCTCCGATCCGCAAGCAGGCGACCGGCTGGTGGTGAGCAAATATCCCTATGGCTGGAACTGGTCTTCGGTCAGCTTCCACCTCGCCCCTCGCGGCGACTGGCGCGTGTGGGCCGATTCCCCCGAATATGGCGATATCGTCATTCCCGTGCATCCGTTGCGCGACGAGGACTACATCAAACGCGTGGTGGCGCTCCCGGGCGACAGGATCGCAGTGCGCGACGGGCAGATCATTCTCAACGGCGAGCCGGTGCCGCAGGAGGTCGAACCACCGATTGCGGTTCCCGTCGATCTCAATGTGCCGTGCAATCCGTTCGACTACCCGGGCATGAGAAAAAGCCGCGCCGATGGCAGCGAGGTGTGCGAGATGCCGGTGCTGCGCGAGACCATGCCCAATGGCGCGACCTATCTGGTGATCGACCACACCAGTCAGCCGCTCGACAATTTCGGCGAGATCACCGTGCCGCAGGATCATGTCTTTGTGATGGGGGACAACCGGGATCATTCGGCGGACAGCCGGGCAAGCATTCACGACCAGGGTCTCGGCGGGCCGGTTCCGCTCGCCAATATCGGCGGTCGCGCGGAATTCATCACCTTCTCGCTCGACGGAACCACGAACTGGAATCCGGTGAGCTGGTTCACCTCCTTGCGCGACGGCCGCGCATGGACCACTCTGCGCCCGGCGATCGCCGAACGGGCACCGCGAGAAGGGAGCTGAGCACTTGAGCGCAATCGACGGTACCGAAGAGCCAGAACTCGATAGCCCCGCGCAGCTGGACGAAGAGGATCTGGGCTCCAGCCCCTCGCGCATCTCCAATCCGCGCTTGCGCTTCGAGGCGGCCCGCGCGCTGGTGTGGGCCGCGGTGATCGGCGGGATCGTGCTGGCAGTGCACATCGCGCAGCCGCTACTCGTAATTTTCGGCGCGATGGTTTTCGCAGCCATGATCGACGGCGGCACGCGCCTGCTCGGCCGAGTGCTCCCGATCGGGCGTGCCTGGCGAGTCACGATTGTGCTGCTGTTCGCCGTCGGCTTCCTCGCCTGGCTGGTCCAATTCGCCGGCGCCACCATTTCGCGCGACGCGGCGCAGTTTCCCGCGATCATCGAACAGCAGTTGGCCAGCCTGTTCGAATGGGCTCGCGGTCAAGGGATTGCGATCGGCGCGGATCAGATCCAGAATTACGTCGGCAACATCGGCAGCGGGCTTGGTACGATCACCCGCCTGGTCGGCGGGGTCCTGGGCGGCTTCACCACCATCCTGCTGATTGCCATCATCGGCATCTATGTGGCGTTCGAGCCCCAGCTTTACGAGCGCGGCTTCGCCTGGATGCTCCCGCGCGGAAATCGTAAGCGCTTCTTCATCACCGTGAGCCGCATGGCCAAGACCATGCGCCGGCTGATGGCGGGTCGCTTGCTGGGAATGGCCATTGAAGGCGTGTTTACCTACGTCCTGCTGGCCTATGGCGGCTATCTGATCGGGGTAGGACCGGTCCCGATGGCGGCGCTGCTGGCGATCCTGACCGGTCTCCTCGCCTTCATCCCCAATCTCGGCGCGCTCGTTTCGGGTGTGTTGATGATCCTCGTCGGGTTTTCTGGCGGCGTGGACATGGGTCTTTACACCATTTTCGTCTATATCTTCGTCCAGAACTTCGATGGCTATGTGATCATTCCTATGATCGCCAAGAAAACGGTGGATCTGGCGCCAGCGCTGGTGCTGGCGGCGCAGCTGATCATGGGCATATTGTTCGGCATCCTGGGACTGTTTCTGGCCGACCCGCTGCTGGCGATGATCAAGGTCGCGCTCGAGCGCCGGGCGGAAACCAACGACGAGGACGAGAAGGCTGCGGAGGCCGCCACCGGTGGCGCGTAAATTCCTCTATTTCGTTGCTGTCGTGATCGTGCTCGTAATAGCAGGAGCGATCGCGCTGGCGATCTGGTCACGCGAAGCGACCGAAATCGCCTTCATTCCCCGGGGAGACTTCGTCGAGCAGGAACCGCTGGCGGCCAACGCCTACCAGGATCCGGCAATGTGGTATTCGCGCCCCGGCATCGGCACCGAGGATCCGGCGCGGTACCAACCGGCGATCGCGGACACCCCGGAAAACCCCGCTACCCGGTCCCCCGCCCCCGATGCGCCCGCTGCCGAGCGCAGCCTCGCGGGCGATGTCGATCCGCTCAATCCGCGCTCGTCGCGCCGGGCCGAAGGCGCGGATGCCAGCGAGACGCCGGACTTTGCGGTCTTTTTCGTCCCACCCACGAGCTACATTCAGGCCGGAGGGGACTGGAATGCGGCGCTGGGCCACGATGAAACCGACCAGAGGGCCCGGATTTTTCTGCGCGGCCTGGCCAGCCCGTTCAATCGCGCGGACGAGATCTGGGCGCCCAAATACCGCCAGGCCGCAGTCGGCGCCTTCCTGACCGACAAGCCCGAAGCGCAGATGGCGATCGACGCCGCCTATCGCGATGTGCGCGAGGCCTTCCGCTATTTCCTCGCCAGCGTCGATCCAGGCAAACCGATCGTCCTCGCCGGTCACAGCCAGGGCGCGCTCCACGTCTTGCGTCTTTTAAACGAGGAAATCGACGGCACGCCGGCGATGGACCGGATCGCCGCTGTCTATGCTCCCGGCTGGCCGGTCTCGATAGAGCACGATTTGCCCGAATTGCCGTTTCCCGCCTGCGCCTCGGCGGGCCAGCCGGGATGCATCCTGACATGGTCATCCTTTGCCGACGACGGCGACCCGGATTTCCTCATGCGGCGCTATTCGACCACGCCGGGCCTCGACGGACAGCCGCGCGAAGACGGACCGATCCTGTGCGTCAATCCGCTGACCGGCGCGGTCGGGGGCGAGGCACCGGCGAGCGCCAATCTGGGCACGCTGGTGCCCGACGAGGGGCTGACTCGCGGCGAACTGGTCGCGGGCGTTATCCCTGCGCGTTGCGACGAGCGCGGCCTACTGCTCATCGGGGACCCGCCCGAGCTTGGCCAGGGCGTGCTCCCGGGCAGCAATTATCACGTCTACGACATTCCGCTGTTCTGGCAGAATGTGCAGGAGGACGTGCTGGCGCGAGTGGCGGCATGGGAACGCGCGCGATCGTAACCGAGGACGCGCCGGAGTTCGCCGAGGCGCTGCCCGAAGGCGGCGTGCTCCTGGCGATCGATCTCGGCACCAGGACACTGGGCGTGGCGACCTGCGATGCCGGCTGGCGCTTCGCGACCGCCGGCAAGACACTTCCGCGCGGCAAGTTCGGCACGGATAGCGCCAAGCTGCGCGAGATTGTTGCGCAGCGTCACGTAAGCGGACTGGTGCTCGGCCTGCCGCGCAATATGAACGGCAGCGAGGGCTCGCGCGCGCAGGCGAGCCGCGCCTATGCCCGCAACCTCGCCGAAGAGCTCGGCCTGCCGGTGCTGCTGTGGGATGAACGCTGGTCCACCGCGAGCGCGCAGTCGGCGATGATCGGCCAGGACATGAGCCGCGCCAAGCGCGCGGTGCGGATCGACAGCCACGCCGCGGCGGTGATCCTGCAGGCGGCAATCGACCGACTGACGGGCGGCGGGTTTTAAACTCTCTCCAGCTCGCGCCTTCTGGCGGCAGCTTCGCTTGCCACCATCACACTGCCGCTTCGCTCAGCCTCGCGCCAAAGCGCATCGATATCGCCCCCCAGCAGCGCCCGCGCTTCGTAGCTTGCCAGACGGAGCCGATCGCTCGGGTGGCGGCGGCCGAAATGCTCGGCCAGGTCGATCGCCTCCGCGCCCCCCAGACCCACCGCGCAGCGCAGGAAGCATTCGGTCGAGGTCGGATTGAGCACGCCGGTAATCTCGCCCGATTCGAGGTCGAAACCATATTGGTCGAACCACCCCTGCGCCGGGTCGATATGCATGATGTTGAGCGAAACCGACATGCTCTGCGCCGGCAGCTGGGAGTGGATATCGCGGTGCGCCCGGTAGAGCATCATCTTGCCTTCAGACAACGCCGAGCGTTCTACAAAGCGCAGGCCCGGCCGCTCGCCCATATAGCCCGCCGTCGTCTCGTAATCGTATTCGTAATAGTCGCTTTCGTAACCCGGCCCGAAATAACCCGCGGTCAGGAAGCTGAAATTGTGATCGTGCGGGACGCCGTAGACGAAGGTTTTGGCACCGCTGGCGCGGAAAACGCTGTCGCGCTCCGAAGGCCAGATATTGGCGCGCAGAAAGCAACCGCCGCGGATGCGGGAAAGGACAACAGCCTGGGGGCCGTAGGCGCTCTCCGGCCCGGCCTCGCGGTGATTCCCAGCCAGCTGCCCGACCAAGATGTCGCCGAGGAATTTGCGGTTGTTTGTCAATTGCCGCAGGGCAAGAGCGCCGCGCGCAAGGCTTGCTTCGCAATAGGGAGCGAATCCTTCATCGCCCAGAATATCGACGCACTCGTCGAGCTCGATAGCGACTTCGTCCTCGTATTCGATCAGCCGCGGCATGGCGCACACTCCTGTCTGCTCAGCGCCGGATGCGCCTCGAGCAATTGCGCTCGCAGGGCGCCGGCAGCAGTGCCGAGCGTATCGTTTGCATCCTCCGCCACGCGCGACAATGCGCGAAAGCCACGCTCGGTATCGAGCGCGAGGCACTCGCGCAGGGCCTGCCAGCGCAGGTGGTCGCTGCCCTGGAGAGCGAGCCGTTCGAATTGGGGCAAGGCATCGGTGCGCTCCATTCGGCCCAGCAGCGCCATCGCCATCTCGGCACGGCTTTCGCGCACATCGGCGCTGGCCTGATGGACCAGCTCGCCGTCAGAAATCCGGAATTCGCGTGCCGGCTCAAGCCGCTCGTCGCCCCGCCCCAGGCGCAACATCACCAGCCGTCCCTCGACGCGATCGACGATTTTCGTGTGCCGCGCGCCCGCTAGCGACAGCGTTTCCCCGGCTACGAGCCGTCGCCGTTCGCAATCCATCACCACGCGGCGGCCCTCGTCACTGAGGATTTCAAACACCCGCGCCTCGGCACTCCCGGCAAGATAGACCTCGTTCCGCTCGCCAGCGGAAAAACACACCGTTTGAGGGGATGCGAACCTCGCCATGGCCGCGCCTTCGTACGTCAGCAGCGAGATCGCCGCGCGGCCGGATTCGACAAGTTGCAAAACCCCGATCCCGCCCGAATACTGGTGTCGGAAGGGCACTTGCCCCAGCGGATGGTCGCGCAGGGAAGCCTGCATCGGCTCGACCAGTGCATCGACGAGTGCTCTCGCTTCGTCCGCAAGCGCCATCGCCGTATCGAGCGCGGGGCAGTCGGTCAGCGCCGCACCTTCGCCGTAGGCCCGCAGGTCGGTCAGCAATCGAGCGACCTCGGGCCTCGCCTGCCAGTCGGCCTTCACGCCCTCGAGCGCCGCCTGCGCAGCGCGCTGCGAAGCGGGGTCGCTCCGCAGCGCGCGCAGGGCCGGATCTATACGCAATTTTCCGTCCCTCGCCGTCTAAACGAACGGATCGGGCGGAACCGTCTCGTAGACATAGACCATGATCACCACAACGCGGTCATCCACGGTGGCGGTTGCAAGGTCCGACAGACTGCCGAAGACACCGGTGACGGTATCGAGATCGGGCAGTGCGTCGAGGTCGATCTTGGGCAGGTTCATGCAGTTGCTCCCTTGGCTTGATCGGCGGGAGCGACCCCATGTCTCCCCGCCGATGTGAGCCTGCCCGCGCAAAGGCCGAAGCGTGAAATTAAAACATTGTAATAGCTTGTGACCCTCGGCAGGGAGCCGCGCGATGAGCGCTCCCGGTCAAGCCTTCGATCCTGCCCAGGCGGCACCCTTCCTGCTCGCGCGCGCGCACAACGGCTGGCTCGGCCTGCGTTATCACGCGCATGGCGAGGATTGGGTGGAGCTCGAGCTGCCCTGGCGCGAGGATCTGCTCGGCGAGGATGGGCGCGACGTGCTCGCATCCGGCCCGATCGTCTCGCTGATGGACATGGCCAGCGGCTTGTCGATCTGGCAGCGCACGCAGACCTTCCGGGCCGTCGCGACAATGGACCTGAGAGTGGACTACACCCGCCCGGCGAAGGAGCGCGCCAGCGTGTTCGGGCGCGCGCAGTGTTATCGCGCGACGCGCTCCGCCTTTTTCGTGCGGGGCTTCGCGCATGACGGCAATCGCGACGATCCGGTGGCGCATATCCAGGCCGTCTTCATGAATATCGATGCGCGCACGGTCGCGCTTCCAGCGGGAGGGGCCGACCGTGGCTGAGAGGCCAGACATCGCGGTGCTGACGCCCTATGCACGCTCGCTCGGGGTCTCGCTCGAGCATTGGGATGACGGCGTTCCCGTAGTGCGGGTGGAATTTTCCGACGCCGTTCTCGGCCGGCCCGGGGCGCTGCACGGAGGTGCGATAAGCGGCCTGCTCGAAACGGCAGGTTATGGCGTATTGCGGGCGGAACTCGCCCGGACAGGGCGCGAGGCGGCGCTCAAGCCGATCAACATTACCGTGCAGTTCCTGCGCAGTGGCAAACAACGCCCCAGCTTCGCGCGCGGGCGGATAATCAAGCTCGGCCGCCGTACCGCCAATCTCGCCGTCGAGGCGTATCAGGACGATCCTGCGAAGCCGATCGCCACTGCAGTGATAAATGTGATGCTCGCCGACCGGGATTGCGAAACCTAGCGCACCCCTTGTTCGAGCCGTTCGCGTTCGCGCCGGTACTGTTCCTCTAGCCGCTGCTGCTCAGCCCGGGCGGCGTCCGCGGCGCGGCGGCGAGCTTTTTCGATCCGTTGCGAATCCACCCGCACCCCATCTTCGCCCATGCGGATGTCGAGGGGCACCCCGTCGACGTCGGTCGAGTAGATGACCTCGCCCTCCCGCACTCGCAGCCGCCCGCGCTCTCCTATGGGAATATCCTCGAGGTCGGGGACGTCGAGCGGTTCCACCGGGCCACCGGGATCGGCGCGCTCGGTGGGATCGAGTCGTGGCACCGCAGCGGCTCCGGTCGCCTGCCGCATGAAGTCGCGCCAGATACGCGCGGGCAGGCCGCCTCCGCTCACACCTTTCAACGGAGAATTGTCGTCGTTGCCAACCCAGACGCCCACCACCAGCCCCTCGGCATAGCCGACGAACAGCGCATCGCGATTGTCCTGTGTGGTGCCGGTCTTGCCGTAATTGGGCACTGCGAGCATGGCTGCGCGCCCGGTACCCGCGTTGACCGCGTGCCGCAGCAAGGCTTGCATGTCGCGATGCACCCTGCCGGAAAAGCTCGATGGGTCTTCCCATAGCCGCTCCCACCAGCTCATCTCCTTTTCGGCGAAGGCATGCGGCCTGACCGGATAGGCATTGGCCGCGACGCCCGCATAAGCAGCGGTCAGCTCGAGCAGCGTCATGCTGGTCGTCCCCAGCGCCAGGCTCGGATCGCCCTCCGCCAGCGGCGCGGTGACGCCCAGATCGCGCGCGGTCTCGATCACCTTTTCGCTGCCCACCTCCCCGAACAGCCTGACCGCCGCGACATTGCTCGATTGCGCGAAGGCATCGCGCAAGCTGATGCTTTCCGAATAGCGCTCGCGCGCGTTCCTGGGCTGGTAACTGCCCTGATTTATCGCGGAATTGTCGATGCGATCGTCGGGCTCCCACCCGTCGCGCAAGGCGGCGAGATAGACGAACAGCTTGAAGGTGGAGCCTGGCTGCCGTCGGGCCTGCGTCGCGCGGTTGAACGGCGATTTCTCATAATCCTTGCCCCCGATCATCGCGACCACCTCGCCATTCGGGCGCATCGCCACCA
>JBBSMH010000090.1:0-7655 GCA_038233275.1 Sphingomonadales bacterium
ACCAGCCAAAGTTCAAGGCCGGCAAAGGTCTCAAGGACTCGGTTAACTGAGCTATTTTTCACGGAGCCGCGATTGGGCGGTTCCATGAAGTTCAAGGATCAGACGCTGCCCCGGGCCTCGGCCCGGTGCAGCGTTCTTCTTTGAGTGGGCTAGAAAGCGATCAGCGCGGTAGGCGCGTTCTTGGTGCGGGGCGAGATCGACCACTCGAGAACCTGCCCCGTAGCGTGAGCCGCGGCCCCCTCGTTGGTGTTGTTGGCCAGGATCCGGCCATCGGTGACAATGCGGAAGACGCCCTCCGGAACGGCAATGTTCGGCAGTTCCTCCCCTTCGACGTCCTTCGACAAGGCAGCCAGCGCAGCAAGCGGAGCGCCGCCGAGCAGGGGATTGGGCTGATCCGAACTCGCAAAGCCGGGGGCATTGACCCTTACCTGATCGCCTTCGCGCAGATGGACTGCGACGAAGGGCGTAACGCCCGGCATGCCCTCGACCGTCGGAAACTGGAAATCATGGCCAAGCCGGCCGGAAATCGAAAACTCCACTTCGAAAAGTCCGCCGTCGAGATAACGCACCGATTTCCAGCCACGCTGGCGTTCCAGACGGGCTGCCAGCTCTCTTGCGGCATCGGGATTGGAAGGGTCGATCCCGCCGAGAAGCGCCTTCATCTGCGCCACTTCACGCGCCTTGCTGGCCGCGCGGGCCTCGCTGCCCTCTTCCCATGCACTGCGCTGTTTCGCGATTTCGTCAGCGCTGCATCCACGCGTTTCGAAGTCATCGTCAAAGCACTGCTCAGGTTCAAATTCGTCATCTTTTCCCGCCGCCAGTCCGGCGAGCTTGCCCAGCGCCAGCATCTGGATTTCCCCTGTGTAGCGGAAGGAGAAATTGCCGTCCTTCATCAGGGCGAGTTCGCTGGCGAACTTTCCCGGGCTCAGCAGGCAACCCGTCAGCAGCAGCGGTGCGAGCAACGCCAGTCCTATCCGTCCCATCGTCGATCGCTTCATCGATACCTTCATCTGGTGGCGACCGCATAAAGCGCGATCGCGGCGGCATTCGATACGTTCAGGCTTTCGACCGTACCGGCGATCGGCAGCCGCGCGAGCGCATCGCAATGCGCCTCGATATTCTGGCGCATCCCGGGCCCCTCGGCACCTAGCACCAGCGCGACGGCACCGCGCGGAAGCGCCTCGGCAAGCGTCGTTTCTCCCGCGCCGGCCAGGCCGATCCGCCAATAACCCGCTTCGGCGATCTCCTCCATCGCACGCGCCAGATTGACGACGCGTACCCACGGCAGGATCTCCAGAGCACCCGAAGCCGCCTTGCCGATCACTCCGCCTTCGGGGGGCGCATGGCGATCCTGCGTGACCAGCGCCGCGGCACCGAACGCGGCTGCCGAGCGCATGATCGCGCCGACATTGTGCGGGTCGGTCACCTGGTCGAGAATGACCAGCGGGCGCGCGGGATCGCCGTCGAGCACCTGGTCGAGAAAAATGTCATCGAGCGGCGCGCATTCGAGGACCAGGCCCTGGTGCGGTGCATCGCGCGCGACCAGCCGCTCGAGATCGCGGCCGTCGGCATATTCGATCGGAAAATCGGACGGCAGCTCCCCGTCGAGCTCCGCAACCGCCTCGCGCGTGGCCCACAGCTTCTGGTGCTGGCGGGCAGGGTTCTTGAGCGCCGCCTCGACCGCATGGTGTCCCCACAGGCGCACCTGGCCGGCACTGGCGCGGCCGCTGCCGCGCCCACCCTGCATGCGGCCCGCGCGCCCTCTCAAGGGCTTCTTGCGCCCCGGTTTCGCCATTCCGATCTGCCCTCGCTTTTGCTGGTCGCGCCTCCTGCCAGCACGGCCATTGACAGGCAAGCGTCCCATCGCCAAATGGGCGCCTCTCGGCTGGCCGGCCCCCTCCAGTGGGCCGCGATTTCAGCGCCGGCGATGGTCGTGTGGACAGGTGGCCGAGTGGTTAAAGGCAGCAGACTGTAAATCTGCCCGCGCAAGCGTACGCTGGTTCGAATCCAGCCCTGTCCACCACCCTATGCCTGCAATCGAGCCAACCTTCGCAAGGGAAAGCGCTGTCGCGCTTAGGAGAATTCGAAATAGCAAGGGTGCCGAGGTCGGCGGCCGATCGGCCCATGTCCGTCATTTTTGAAGCGAGCCGGGCCCCCAAGCGCGGGTTGCTCCCGAACCCAGCCGGGCCTAACCCGAGCCAATGGACTGGACCCCTAGACCCGTTATCTCGGCAACCGGCCTGTTCACGCCGGCCGAGACCATCACCAACGCCGAGCTCGTCGAGAGCTTCAACACCTATGTCGCGCGCCACAACGCGGGACATGAGAAGGCGATCGCTGCCGGGGATATCGCTGCGCTCGAACCCAGTTCGGTGGAATTCATTGAGAAGGCGAGCGGGATCAAGGCGCGTCATGTGATGGCCAAGGCACCGGTGCTCGATCCCGAGATCATGGCGCCGCGCTGGAAGGGGCGGGATAACGAGGAGCTGTCGGTGATGGCCGAGATCGGCGTCGCCGCCTGCCGCCAAGCGCTCGAAGCGGCAGGACGCGATGCAAGCCAAGTCGATGCCGTCCTATGCGCCGCCTCGAACATGGAGCGTCCCTATCCCGCGATGGCAATCGAGATTCAGCAGGCGCTGGGGATCGATGGCTTCGGCTTCGACATGAATGTCGCCTGCTCCTCGGCCACGTTCGGCATCCAGACAGCCGCGGATTATATCCGCGCGGGCAACGCCAGAAGCGTGCTGGTGGTCAGCCCCGAGATTACCAGCGGACACCTCAACTGGCGCGATCGCGACAGTCATTTCATCTTTGGCGATGTGGCGACGGCAGTGTTGGTCGAGGACGCGGCGATTGCCCCGCGCAACCATTGGGACATTCTGGGAACGCGTCTCAAGACGGTTTTCTCAAACAATATCCGTAACAATTTCGGGTTCCTCAACCGGGCGTGTCCCGAAGGAGAAGGCAAGGCGGACAAGCTCTTCGTCCAGGAAGGGCGCAAGGTCTTCAAGGAAGTCGTCCCGATGGTCGCGCAGATGATTATCGAGGAAGCCGACCGGCTCGAAATCGATCCGCAGTCGCTACGCCGCCTGTGGCTTCACCAGGCCAACGCCGGGATGAACCGGCTGATCGCGCAGCGTGTGCTGGGTCATGAAGCAAACGACGACGAAAGCCCGACGGTGCTCGACACCTATGGGAACACTTCGAGCGCCGGATCGATCATCGCGTTTCATCTCCACAACCGCGACCTGAACGCGGGGGATACGGGTCTGATCTGCAGCTTCGGAGCAGGCTATTCGGCAGGAACGGTCTTCGTCCGCAGGGACGGCTGAATCGGCGCGCATCCTTGCCGTGGGGGTGCTGCCGCCTTAAGTGGCGCCCATGGCAGGTGAAATTCTCGACAACCGCGGCCGGGGCGAAGCCGTCTGGTCCTTTCCCCCAATTCATCCCGAAGGGCGCAAGTTTGGCCTCGTCGCTGTGGCTATCAGCCTGGTGTTCCTATTGCTGCTCGACTGGGAGATCGTCGGCTGGCCACTGCTCGCCGTGTCGGCGGGAGTATTCGCCTTTTTCCGCGATCCCGAGCGGGTGGTGCCGCAAAGCGAGGGCGCCATCGTGGCGCCCGCCGACGGGCTCGTTTCGCTCATTACCGAGGTAGAGCCGCCCGAGGAACTGCGGATCGACGATGGCAGCGGCATCGACGGCTTGCCGGCCGGACTGGTCACCCGCGTATCGATTTTCATGAGCGTGTTCGATGTTCACATAAACCGCGCCCCCATCTCGGGGGTCATCCGGCGCCTGGTGTACATTCCTGGCAAGTTCCTGGATGCGGGCCTCGACAAGGCGAGCGATGAGAATGAGCGCCAACACCTGCTGATCGAACGGCCGGACGGCCTCAAGATCGGGTTCACCCAGATCGCCGGGCTGGTGGCGCGGCGGATCGTGCCTTTCGTCAAACCCGGCGACACGGTGGGGGCCGGGCAACGCATCGGGTTGATCCGGTTCGGAAGCCGCGTTGACGTTTATTTGCCCGCGGGAACCGCCTCCCGCGTCTTGCTGGGCCAGCGTGTGATCGCCGGAGAAACCGTGCTCGGAATGCTCGGAGAGCAGGCCCTGATCGAGGGGGTGGCGCAGTGAGCGAAGCGTCACGCGATGATCGCGCGAGAGTCGGGCCCAAGGCTGCCGAAGACGAAGTCCAACCGGTTGCGGGTGTCGCCCCCAGGGGATTGAGCCTGCGCGCGCTGTTGCCTAACGCGATCACTGCCGCTGCTTTGTGTTCCGGGCTCACCGGCGTACGCTTCGCAATCGGCGGATCATGGGGTCTGGCTGTCCTCGCGATCATATTCGCCGGGGTCCTCGACGGGATCGATGGGCGGATCGCCCGGCTGCTCAAGGCCCAATCGCGCTTCGGTGCCGAGCTCGACAGCCTCGCCGATTCGTTATCTTTCGGCACAGCGCCCGCCATCATCATCTTTCTGTGGTCGCTGTCGGATCTGCCACGGTTTGGCTGGTTCGCCGCGCTTGCCTTCGCGGTCGCCTGCGCGCTCCGCCTTGCCCGCTTCAACGCGCAGATCGATGTGGACGAGCAACCGCACAAATCGGCGGGTTTCCTGACGGGTATTCCGGCTCCCGTGGGGGCAGGCCTTGCTTTCCTGCCCTTCTATCTCTGGATTGCGACGGGAGAGGAGTTTTTTCGCGCGCCGATCCTGGTTGCGCCCTGGGTTGCGGCCATCGCCCTGCTGATGATTTCCAATCTCGCAACGCTGAGCTGGGCTTCGATCCGGCCGAAGCGGAGCATCCGCCTGGAGCTGATAGCGCTGTTCGGCATGGTGTTTGCCGCGCTGCTGCTCGAGCCGTGGTGGACGTTGGTCGGGATTTGCGCGGTCTATCTGGCGCTATTGCCCTATGGGTGGATGCGCTACGCCCGGGTCAGGCGGCAACGCGGATAGAGTAGCCGGGACGCGGAGCCGATCGAATGGCCACCCGGTAATACGCTGAAACACTGCCATGCGAGATCCCCGGACGCCTGCCGATATTGCTCGGGATATCAGCGGGGGCGAAGGGCGCATTCAGCGCGCGACGCAGCGCGCCGAAGGCAGACCACCACCGTAGTCCGCTATCGGCGAGCACGAAAAGGGTCAGCGCTCCGATGGTTGCCAGGGAGGCGATGATGAACAGTGCCAGCATGGTCTTGTGTCCTCATTGAGCTACCGAACAACTTGTCGGAAAAGCTATGTGTGGGTAGCGAGTGGATAAACCTCGCATCGCTTGGGCGGTTCCCGGCGAAGTGAGAAATGTTCATGATTTGTTCCTCAGGGTCAAGAGGTTTCTGCTTCCGGACTCCCTTTTTCTGCCATGGACCGAGTCGGCCTTGTCCCGAATTTGTGCTGGATTTCGGTGCAAAGCATCGCTATCTGCGCCGCCGACCGCGAGGTGCTCATTTGCGGGCATTACTCCCAAGCAGTCAAAATCCACATGGAAGGCACACCATCCCGGTGCCTGTTCGCGGGAATACCGCATCGCAGGTTCCAGCTTTCCAGAGGCACAACCGGAAAGGAATTATGTATGGCGGCTCCTACCGTCACGATGCAGCAATTGATCGAGGCCGGCGCGCATTTCGGCCACCAGACCCACCGCTGGAACCCGCGGATGAAGCCGTATATCTTCGGTGCGCGCAACGGGGTCCACATCATCGACCTGTCGCAGACTGTACCGCTGTTCGCGCGTGCGCTCGATTTCGTGGCGCAGACCGCGCGTAGCGGAGGCAAGGTGCTGTTCGTCGGCACCAAGCGCCAGGCGCAGGAAGCAATCGCGGAGGCCGCGCGCAGTTCCGGCCAGCATTTCGTCAATCACCGCTGGCTCGGCGGCATGCTGACCAACTGGAAGACGATTTCGCAGTCGATCAAGCGGCTCAAGTCGCTCGACGAGCAGCTGTCGGGCGAGATCTCGGGCCTCACCAAGAAAGAAGTTCTCCAGCTGACGCGCGAGCGCGAAAAGCTCGACATGTCGCTTGGCGGCATTCGCGACATGGGCGGTATTCCCGATGTGATGTTCGTGATCGACGCCAACAAGGAAGACCTCGCGATCAAGGAAGCCAATGTCCTTGGCATTCCGGTGGTCGCGGTGCTCGACACCAATACGGATCCGACCGGCATTGCCTTTCCTATCCCCGGCAACGACGACGCCGCCCGTGCGGTGCGGCTTTATTGCGAAGCCGTTGCTGCGGCCGCGCGCAGTGGCCGGGGCGAAGGTATCCAGGATTCGGGCCAGGATGTCGGCGCGATGGAACAGCCGCCGGTCGAAGAGGCCGCGGCCTGAGCCAGTTCCCTGGGCGGAGACCCGTCCATGCTTTTGCGACAATAGGCGCCGGGCCGCAGATGCGATGTCCGGCGCCGCACTCCAATTCAAGAAGGACAGTAACATGGCGAACTTCACCACCGCCGACATCAAGGCTCTGCGGGAACGCACCGGCGCGGGCATGATGGATGCCAAGAAGGCCTTGGTTGAAACCGACGGCGACATCGAAGCCGCGGTCGACGCGCTGCGCGCCAAGGGCCTTGCCACTGCGCAGAAGAAGTCCAGCCGCACCGCCGCCGAGGGCCTGGTCGGCGTGGCCGTGGAAGGCACGCGCGGCGTTGCGGTCGAGGTCAATTCGGAAACCGATTTCGTGGCCAAGAACGAGAAGTTCCAGGACTTCGTCCGCAAGGTGACGCAGGTCGCGCTTGCCACCCGGGCTGACGATGTCGAGGGACTCAAGACGGCCGCCTATCCCGATGGCGGAACCGTGGGCGACAAGCTGACCGACAACATCGCCACCATCGGCGAGAACCAGCAGGCCCGCCGGTTGAAGACCGTTGCGGTCTCGAATGGCGTCGTCGTGCCCTATATGCACAATGCCGTCGCGCCCGATCTGGGCAAGATTGGCGTGCTCGTGGCGCTCGAGAGCCAAGCGGGGGCCGAAGTCCTCGAGCCGCTCGGCAAGCAGCTGGCGATGCACATCGCCGCGGCCTTCCCCCAGGCCCTCGATGCCGAGAGCCTCGATGCGGAAGTGATCGAGCGCGAACGCAAGATCGCGGCTGAAAAAGCGGCCGAGAGCGGCAAGCCCGCCGAGGTGCAGGAAAAGATGGTCGATGGCGCGGTGAAGAAATTCGCCAAGGAAAACGCGCTGCTTAGCCAGCTCTTCGTGATGGACAACAAGACTGCGATTTCGGACGTGGTGGCCCAGGCAGCAAAGGACGCGGGCCACCAGATCGTGCTCAAGGACTATGTCCGCTTCCAACTCGGCGAAGGTATCGAAAAGAAGGAAGAGGATTTCGCCGCCGAGGTCGCCGCCGCCGTTGCCGGCTGAGCTCTCGACCTATCGAAGCGGCCGTCGGACCTTCCGGTTCGGCGGCCGTTTTGGTTTTGCAGACGAACCGGTCGTGCTAGAGCATTTGCAATGCGAGAGCGTTTCGTCACCGACCCATCGACTATCGCGGGCAAGGCGATTCCTGCCGATCGGTCGCTGTTCAGCGAAGGCATCGCGTGGGACGACCACAAGATCGCCTATATGGCCAAGCGGTGCGAGGGCAGGGCCGTTCTAGGCTCAGGACCTATTAAAGGGATTCCCAAGGGCTCGATGATGTGATTCAATGGCGATGCTGAGGAGGCGTTGTCAT